>JALVEJ010000086.1 GCA_027031025.1 Flavobacteriales bacterium
ATAACATAAATATTTAATAAATTACAGAATCAAATAAAGCATAGGAAAGAGCAACAACCAAATCAAATCGCACATATGCCAAAAGGCTGCACCGGCTTCAATATTGAATACATTCGGATTGTCCTTTATTTTTCTCAAACCCAAATACATAAAAAACAGAATGCCAAGTCCAACCAAAACATGAATGACATGAAAACCGGTCAACAGCCAATAAAAACTAAAAAATGTGTTGTAACCTATCGTCAATCCATGTTCTATTTTTTCATAGTATTCTATGGATTTTAAAAACAAAAATAGCAATCCGCCCAACATTGCCAATTTATTATAAAAAACTGCTTTTTTCACATTGTTTTCTTTTACTTTTTGCACGGTCTTTGCCATAAAATAGCCGCTTGTCAGCAAAAATAAGGTGTTGAGTGCGCCAAATGTCGTATTAAGTTGCAATCGAGACTGATGATACAATTCCGGATTTTCCCGGCTTGATACCGCCAAGGCAATCAATGCCACCCCAAAAGTTACCAATTCCAGTGTAATCAACACCCAAAGCAAGATGCCGCCGGGTGGATAAAAAATGTTTTTATAATTAACTTCCTGTTTCGCAACATATTAAATTTCAATTCTGTATTTATGGCGTTCGGGCGGGCTATCCGCTTATAGCCGCCTTGTGCCGCTTGTTGTTTTAGAGGCGGTGCGGGGGCTTCTTGCGGTCGCCGCCACCCACCACAAAACAATCAAGCGCCCCTGCGGCGGGCTACCGCTTCTATCCCTAACGCCGGGACAATCGACCGTGACAACATTTGACCGGATGGATTGCAAAACAAAATTACTTAATTTTGATACGATAAATGCCCCATATTGTTTAGAATAGGATTAGATTCAAAAATAATATAATCCGATTAAATTCTTGAATAATTTCACCCCTTCGGGGTTTGCATTTTCACAACCCGTGTCATCTTATTTTACCAACACTTTTATATTGCTTTTTAGTTATGGAAATTTGATATTTCCTTCTTTTTTTACCAAAATCCAATTTTCTTTGTCAATATCTTCCGTATCAACCTGTTCAACTAAATTCCAAAATATAAAAAAAGGGGTAAGTTTCACCGTTCTTTTTCTACCATAACCCAAAGCCCCATTGTCCCATAACTGTCTGTTGATTTTCACCCCGGGATTATCCTTGTTTTCATACATCATTTCTTCATTAATCCAAGCGCCAAATCCAAATATAAACATCAAATATATTGATGCGATACCCATTGCTCCTGCAACGATGGAAGTAAAAATGCCAATAAGTATATTTGTTTTTCGAGTATTCAGTGTTTTTAAAGTCCATATAAGTGTCAGTAAAACGACAATAGGCAGTCCCCATAAAATAAAATCATAAAAAAGGTGTCGATGATGCCAATCAACAAACTCAACCGGAACCATTTGTCCAATAGTCATAGCATAAATTGTGATTCCAAAAAACATTAAGGTTAACCACTTAAATATTTTTTGAATTTGTCTCATTGTTTAATACTTTGAAAAAATGGCTCTATGTTGTTTTGTGTGGGTAATAATAAATTAGGTTCAAGAATCATATAATCATGGCGATTATTTTTTTAAATATAATTTCACCCCTACGGGGTTTATGTTTTTAACGTCATAAATTTTCTATAAATATATCACCCCTTCGGGGTTCAATGGTGGTTTTTTATTGTTCAATCTATAAATATATCACCCCTACGGGGTTTATCAAATAAGCCCGAAGGGCTGACATTATTATAAGAAAACAATAAAACAAAGTCTTTGACCCCGACAAATGTCGGGGGACATTATTATTTATTATTTGAGATATTATATATACACTTAAATCGATATAGACCCAAAAAAATGGATATATTGCCTAAAGCAAAATAGAAATACACATTTTAAAAAATTTCAAAAACAGTTCTGAAAAAAGGAAAATATCTACTACATCAACTCTTCAATGATATCCTCAACGGTCACACCTTCGGCTTCACCTTTATAGTTAAGCAAAATACGATGCCGTAAAATACCTTTGGCTACGGCTTGCACATCTTCGATATCGGGAGATAATTTACCGTTAATCAAGGCGTTGGCTTTGGCGGCTAAAATCAAGTTTTGCGATGCCCGCGGACCGGCACCCCAATCCAAATATTTTTTGACCAATTCGGGGGCAGCATCCGATTTTGGGCGGGTTTTACCCACTAAACGCACGGCATATTCAATCACATTGTCCGCTACCGGCACGCGTTTGACCAAATCTTGATAGGCCAGTATTTGCGCTTTGTTTATAACCGGATTGATTTGCACATCACGGCTTATAGTCGTGCTTTTAACCACTTCAACTTCTTCGTCAAAGTTTGGATAATCAAGTTTGAGCGCAAACATAAACCGGTCGAGCTGGGCTTCCGGAAGCGGATAGGTCCCTTCTTGCTCAATAGGGTTTTGGGTGGCTAAAACAAAAAAAGGTTTGTCCAACTCAAAATTTTGATTGGCAATACTCACCTGCTTTTCTTGCATAGCTTCAAGTAAAGCTGCTTGTGTTTTTGGCGGTGTCCGGTTAATTTCATCTGCCAGCAGAATATTGGTAAAAACGGGGCCCTTAATAAATTTAAAATGCCGGCTTTCGTCCAATATTTCTGTTCCGAGTATGTCGGACGGCATCAAATCGGGGGTAAACTGAATGCGTTTAAAATCCAATCCCAGACTTTGGGCAATAGTATGCACCATTAAAGTTTTTGCCAATCCCGGCACCCCGATCAGTAAGGCATGACTACCACCGAGTATGGACAAGATGATATCGTGAATAACGGGTTTTTGACCAATAATAATTTTACCGGTTTCTTGTTTTAATCGCTCAATATTTTGTTGTAATTCTTTGGCTAATGCAACGTCAGACATACTTTTATTTTTTTATCCAATTACTGTCAAATTGACAATGTTGAAAATCATTATTGATTTTGATATAATTATTTTTGATTTTTTCGTTCATCCATTTCACCAAAACCTTTTGTTTTTTCTCTTCCAATGCCATTTCCTTGATTTTCGGATAATCTTTGACAAAATCCATTTGGTGCGTCGGGATACGTTTCTTGACCATGATGATTTTATACAATTCGTGTCCGGTTCGGTCTTTTTCGGTTATAACTTCCGAAACGTCTCCTTCCTTCATATCTTGCACAATTTGATGCAGATTAGGGTCTAACATGGTCAAATCGAGCATAGAATCACCGGTGTTAGGATTAATAATTTTACCACCGTATTTTTTGGTTTCTTTGTCATCAGAAAATTCGCGGGCGGCTTCTTCAAAAGTCAATTCTTTATCTATAATACGTTTTCTGATAGTGTCCAACTGCTTTTGAGCGGCACGTTTGTTTAAGAAACTGATTTCGGGCACCATTAAAATATGTCTTACCACACGTTCCTGTCCGTTAATTTCTTCGACGGTTAGGATATGCCAGCCAAATTCGGTTTTAAACGGTTCTGACACCTGACCTTTTTCCAAACTAAACGCAGCATCTTTAAATTCTTGCACAAATGCCGATTTACGGGTAATGACATATTTTCCGCCGTTTGCCCGTGAACCGGGGTCTTCCGAATACAATACGGCTTGTGCCCTAAAACTGGCACCAGCTTCTACTTTTTTCTTAATCTCTTTCAGTTTGTCTATAACTTTTTGTTCGGCTTCTTTGTCGGGTTTGGGTTTGATAACAATTTGCAACAATTCAACTTGGGTGCCTATTTCGGGAATTTTATCTTTGGGTATGGCATCAAAAAAAGTTTTGACTTCTTCGGGACTGACATCGACATCTTTGATGATTTTTTGTCGCATCTGTTCACTCAATTTTTTGTTTTTATCGAGTTTTTTTAGTTCTGTTTGCAATTCCGCCAGGGTATTTTTGTTATAAAATTCCAGAACTTTTTCCAAACTGCCTCCCATTTGCGTTTTCATATACTCAATTTGCTGGTTGACCATACTTTCTATTTCTTTGTCGCTAACTTTTATCAAGGTATCTTTTTTGGCTTCCAGCAACAGTAATTTGTTTTGCAACAGCCGTTCCAAAATCTTACAATCATCGAGATTTTTAGTGTCGATACCTTGCTGTTTCAATTGAATTTTTAGTTGTCCTATTTCAGAATCTAAAACAATTTGGTCACCGACTACGGCTGCAATACCATCGACTTTGACACGTTTGTCTTGGGCAAAAAAGTTCATCGAATAAATTGATAATATAGTGAGTATCAATGTTTTTAATCTATTCATAGGTTTGTTTGGTTTTAAAAATTTTAAATATCTTTTGATTAATCGCCTCTTGTTTGATGCTGTTTTCCATACGCGACATAGCCGCTTGTTTTCGTTTGCTTAAAATGAGTTGCTTTAAATCATCTTTAATCATGGACAAAGGCATTTCCTGATTTTGCTGCACAACATCCTTAACAAACACCAAATATAAACTTAAAGTATCTGACAACACAAACTTTTTGCTTTTTTTTAAGATATATTTGTCATTTACACGATTAAAAACCGGCAATTCTTTTTTAAAATCGGATAGGACATACCATTGGTTTGCCGTTAAGTTATATTTTGAAAAACTATTGGTGTTTTTGATTAAACTATCAAAATATTCAGGTTTTCCGGAGAAAAACCATTTTTTAAATTTTGAGATTTTGGGATGATTTTTTTGAAAGACCAAAAATTTAGGCTTGATTACGGCTTCTTTGCTCTTAAAATAGTGCCGGTATTTTTGATAATAAGCTTGCAAAGTATCTTCGTAGACAACCGTATCAATGTATTTTTGCAGCAATCGCTCTTTATAAGTGCCGGTCAATAAATCTCTGCGATACTGCTCAACCAAACGATTGATTTTTAAAGTATCGACGTTTTGTTCGGCTTGTTTGAGGAGCAAAGTGTTGTAAGCCCAATCTTCAATATATTGATGTATGGCATTAAGACTATCTTCCGGTGATTTATCTTGGTAAACTGCCGGATCAATATCTTCCAAATACAAATATGTATCATAAATTTTAGCCACAGGGGTTTTGTCGGGCGTCTTTTGAAAATATTGACATCCGACAAACAGTAATATGACCGGTAGCCAAATTTTACTTCTTATATTTTTTGCGTAATTGTTGCCAAACAGTTTCATTCAATTCAACCGGATATTTCTTTTTGAGTGCTTTGAGCCATTGTTCTTCTAAATAATTTTGATAGTCATTGGTAACTTTACCCTTAACAGCTTTTAATTCAGGGATTTCTTCAGGCTTAATTTGTTTCAAATACAGCACGACATATTGTTTACCATCTTTATGAATAACCGGTTTTCCGATTTTTAAGTTGTGTTTTTTTATCAGGTCGTCACCGGCTACATAATCTTTTTCTTTGACTAAAATATTTTGTGTTTTATATTTATTGATGATGTCTTCTTTGGTTTTGCCATGTTCTAAGTCTTTGGCAATTTTTTTAGCCGTTTTTTTATCGTTGGTTTGTACCATAATCACATCATAACGTTTGGGTAATTTATATTGCATTTTGTGTGCTTCAAAGAAATTTTGCAAACCCAAAGTATCTTTAATAGATTTATCCCAAACCATATCCGATTTGATACGGAACAACATCAAGCCGTTTTGGTATTCTTGCATGGTTTGGGCAAAATCGGGATAAATTTGTTCGAGATGATTGTTGTAGTAGGCAAACAATTGGTCTTTTTTAAACCTTTCAAAAAATTTCTCGATGATGTGATCTTTTTGGTCATAAGTAGCGGCATTGTGCGCTTGCCGGCGGTATAAATATTGGTAAAAATCTTTGTAAGTTACTTTTTTATCGTTATTGATGATAAACAAAGTTTCATCTACACTTTTATCTTGCGGTATTTGCCATTTGTTGATAAAAAAGTCTTTTGTTATATGTTTTTTTACTTCATCCAGATTACCGATCATTTTTATAGGAAATTGTTTTTCAATGCGTTTCATCAGCTTTTCTTTTCCCATTTTAGACCGCTCGTCGCGCATAACTCTTTGTTTAAGCATGGTTTTGACTTGATCAAATGGCGGAATCGGATACTTTTTAAGCAATTTGACGATATGCCAACCGTAACGGGTTTGAAAAGGCTCGGAAATATCACCCGGATTTTTCAAGGCAAAAGCCGCTTTTTCAAAAGGCGGAATCATAGAACGGATACCAAATTTGCGCAACCTGCCACCGCGTTTGGCACTGTTTTTATCGTCTGAAAATTTGCGTGCCAAGTTTTCAAACGTGTCTTGTTTGTTTTTTAATTTATCATAAATGTTATAAATACGTGTTTTTGCATCACCTTCCTTGTCTTTTTTGTTGTTCATGGTAACGATGTGTGCCACTTCTATTTCGCCTTTAGCCGGGCGTTTGTCCAATACTTTGACGATATGATAGCCGAAACGGGTACGAAAAGGTTTGGAAATTTTACCCACCGGAGTGTTATAAGCGGCGGTTTCAAAAGGATAAACCGTATGGAAAACATTGATATAATCTAAATCACCTTTGTTGCCTTTGGCGCTGGGGTCTTGTGAATATTGTTGTGCCAATTTTCCAAAATCTTCGCCGGCTTGGGCTTTTTTATAAATTTCCATGATTTTTTTATAAGCTTTTAAGGTGTCCTGCGGAGCAGCATCTGCACCTACTTGCACCAAAATATGCGCTACATGCACATCGGTTTTCATCCGCTCATAAGCTTCTTTAACCAATTTGTCGATAATATCGTTATCGGCCAAATATTTCTTAGCCAAATCGCGTCTGTAAGATTTCAATTCGCGTTGCAATTGCGGAATGGTATCATATTTTTTTTGATAAGCATCTTCCAACTCAAGCTTGTAGCGTGTAAAAAGTTGCCTATAATTATCAATATCCTTTTGTGCAGGATCTTGCACCAAATCCAAATTTTTGGTATACATACTCTCAAATTCTTTAACGCTAACCGGTTTTCCGTTGATTTTCATCAATACCGGCGATTGTTGCGCCCCCATGATGAGAGTCGCCATTAAAAATATCAAAAATGCATATCGTTTCATATTCCTAAAAATTTATATTATCCAAAACATTTCAAATCAAACGCAAATTTAAGATATTTTATTGAGTTAAAGTTGCATTTACTAATGGAACTTGTGAGAGCTACTGTGCTACACCAAACAAACCGGAATGAACTGCAAAAGATTAGCCAATAGAATTGTTTGGAGATTATAAAAAGAAAAGAATTGTGACATTAGGTATAATTAATATTTTACCTTTTCATATAACTTCACCAACGATTGCAACAATTCTACCGGCGTTGTCAATATTTGATAATGATTCTGACCAAACATTTGCGGTAGATAATATTTAGCTTCGGCTTCTATCGCCAAGGCATACGAATTGATATGCCGGCTTTTTAACTCGCGAAGTGCTTGTTTAACATCTTGAATGCCGTAATGCCCTTCATATCTATCATAATCATTAGGTTTACCATCCGATATCAGAATAACCCATTTATTTTTTGTTTCGCGTTGTTCTAGAAGACTTCCGGCATGTCGCAAAGCTGTCCCGATACGCGTATAGCCTTGTGGTTGTGGTGTACCTATTCTATATTTGGCGCGTTGCCAGTTGTCATCAAATGTTTTCAGATTTAAAAAATTACTATAATTTCGCGTTTTGGAATAAAAAGCCCCTATGGCAAAATCCACCTGATATTCATTTAATATTTCTCCAAACAAAATACTGACTTGTTTCTCTACATCAATCACCCGGTTTCCACCAGCATAACCATCACTTGACAAACTAATATCCAACAATAGCAAAATGGACAAATCTTTTTCTAATTTTCGTTTCGATAAATAAATTTTTTCGTCTGGTGTACGCCCGGTATACAAATCGACAAATCGGTCAGTAACGGCATCTAAATCGAAGTAATCGCCTTGTGTTTGCCTGCGTTGTTCAAGATACCGATTATTGACATTTGCCAGCATTTTGCGCAAACCGGTCAATATCGTAGCGTGTTCTTTGAGTGTATTCTTGTAGTATGTCACATCAGTTTCGTTGGATTTTTTAGGAAACAATTTGCAAAAATCCGGTTTGTATGTTTTTTTTTGATAGTCCCATTCATCATACGTCAAATAGTAATCAGTGGCTGCCACGGACACACTTTCCGATACGGTAATATTTTCCATAAATTCGGTTTGATAGACCGAATGAGTTTCTTCATCTACCCGAACCGTCCGGCTCATTTTGAGTTCGTCCAAAGCATTTTGATGAATTTCCAGCTCATCATCACCATCAAAATCTTTCCAAATACCACCTTTATGTTCTTCAAGAGTTTCGACTTTTTCATAATAATTATGCACCACTTGGTCGGCTTGTTGTTTTTTATCCACTTGCATGGTTTCCATTTCCTCAACGGCATTGGCTTTTATAATAGTCTGAATTTCCTCATCAATAGCTTTTTTAACTTTTTGATGAATATTTTGCAATTTATCCGGCGCATCATCTTCAGTTTTATTTTGCATCCATTTACCATAAATAAAAGTTTCATCCGGTTCTTGTTTTTCACCGGCTTTGATATGATAATGCGCTTTTAGTGTTTGATAAACATTCTTCATTGACGGAAAATCTGCAAAAAGTTTTTCTAAAACCTGTGGTGCGGTTTCAAGAGCTTTTTGTCGAGATTGTTGTAAGTCTTTAGGAGTATCATCGGGTTGCCAATTCAAATTTAGTTGTTTTTGCACCGATAAATACAAAGTGCGAAACAAATAGAATTGCAGATTGTCTTGATAATTATCAAATTCCGAAAAAAATACGGGCAAAAAGAAATAATTATTTTTATATCCACCTTCACGTTCAGCCGGAACAATATCGATAGCGCTGCCGGTAATTGCTCGTGCAATTATTGACAATTTTGATGATATATCATCTAGTCGCACTGTATTGTCTGCAGTTATCAAAGCTTGCTTTTGCTTTTGTTTAAAGCGATCAGTCAGCTTAAAATAGCCCGAAAACATACCTTGTAAAATTTCGTCCCAACTCATGTTTTATTACTTGAAATCCTGTTTTGTTTTTTGATGATTAGTTTTTGCTTTATACAATAATTCTGCTATTAATTTGAGAAATTGAGGATTTATTAAATTTTATAGAACATTTTAGTTATTTAATATCTATGAATTAGTTCCTACAATATTTGTGCTTCTAATTTAAGGAAATGAGGAACAAGGTCTCTGAGTGTTCCGTTTCGTGAGGAAGCGCAAGGCACCCAAGCGCCTGCATTCATTATTCAAATTATTAATATTAATTCTTGTTGGTTGTTCTTTTTTACTACTACCGAACGATTGTATCATGTGTTTTTTTTCTTTTGCAATTAAATCAACAAATTCGTCAAATCTTTTAAAGCTTCAATGATTTCCGGCTCATCACTTAAAGGTTCAACAATGGCAACATGAACCGATAAACGCTTAGGCAATCCGCTCTTAATAAGTTTAGCTGCATCAACCAACAAGCGTGTTGAAACGGTTTCAGACAAACCCAATTCGGTCAAATTGCGAATTTTTCCGGCTATTTTGACGAGTTTTTTTGCTGTATCCTTTTCAATTCCTGTTTCATTAATTAAAATTTCTTGTTCTGTTTCTGCTATGGGATAATCAAAGCCAACGGCAATAAAACGCTGTTTAGTAGAAGGTTTTAATTCTTTATAACCGCGTTGATAGCCCGGATTAAAAGATGCTACCAACATAAAATCAGGATGGGCTTTAAGCGTTTCGCCTAATTTATCTATGTATAATTCACGCCTATGATCGGTCAAAGGATGAATAGCTACAATTACATCAGGGCGCGCTTCGGCTATCTCATCTAAATAAATTATGTAACCTTCGCGAACGGCTTTGGTCAACGGACCATCTAACCAAACCGTTTCAGCGCCTTTTATAATATACCGCCCAATTAAATCGGTTGCAGAAGTTTCCTCGTGACAAGCAACGGTCAATAATTTTTTATTAAGCTTGTGTGCCATATATTCTACAAACCTGGATTTTCCGGTTCCGGTAGGTCCTTTGAGTAATAATGGCAATTTGTTTTCAAATGTTTTTTCAAAAACTTCTATTTCTTTTGCTATGGGTTGATAATAAGGTGCTCTCATGAGTTACAAATTAAAAATTGAAAAATAGTGAATATAATTGTTAAAGAGACTGCCGCTTTGACAATCTCTTTAACAAAAATAAATACAATAATTAGGATTTAAGCTTCCAAAGCTTCATCTGTCGGCAAGCCGTATTTAACAAAATCAATGATATACAGAATGATGCCGGTGGATAAAATAGTTGCGCCGATGATTAATACCCAGAAATGTACTTTAATTTCATTTTGAACTTGACCGAAATCATAACCTAAAATTCTTTCCAAATAAACTTGCGCCACACCGGCAGCAGCAAAAGCCGACACCATAATGAATATGCCAATATTAGATAACCAGAATGCCAGACGACCACGAGGATGATCATATAGTTTTCGTCCGGTTAAATTGGGCATAGCATAAGTAATTATTGCTAAAACAATAGACGCATATGCCCCCCAGAAAGCCAAATGTCCGTGCATGGCGGTCACTAAAGTTCCATGCGTATAAAGATTAGTTTGCGGAAGCGTATGAGCCAAGCCCAAAACACCGGCACCTAAAAAAGATATTATAGCTGCTGCAAGTGTCCAAGTAATGGCTAATTTGTTAGGGTGTTTTTTCTCGCCTTTGCGATACATACTTAAAGCCCATAAGGTCATTGCTAAAAATGCCAAAGGCTCTAATGATGAGAATATGCCACCGACAATCAACCAAATTTTATTCACACCTATATAATAATAATGGTGTCCTGTTCCTAATATACCTGACAAGAAAGTCAATCCTATGACGACATATAGCCATTTTTCAATCACCTCACGGTCTACACCGGTCAATTTAATCAATAAGAAAGCTAAAATACCTCCCATAATCAATTCCCAGACACCTTCTACCCAAAGGTGAACCACCCACCAACGGAAGAATGAGTCTAAAACTTGGCTATCAAAGCTAATCATACCGGGCAGATACAAAACCGCCGCACCGGCTAAACCACCGTATAAGACCCAAACCGTAGTTGATTTTTTCTTTCCTTTGAGTATGGTCATCAATAAAATAACCAAGAACAAAATTACATCAATTGCTACCAGCCAATCAAGTTCTCGTGGAATTTCCAAGAATTTTCGACCTTCCCAAATATTGAAATGGTATCCGGCAAGGGCAGCTACACCAACTAAAGTTAAAGCAATCAGCTGTAAATACGCCAATTTAGGTTTCCAAAGTTCTGTTTCGGCTTCTTCGGGTATGATATAATAAGCCGCTCCCATAAAACCGGCTAAAAGCCAAACAACTAATGTGTTTAAGTGCACCGTATGAGCAGTATTAAAGGGAATCCATTGATGCAAACCATCATAACCCAAACGGGCAAACCCCATAATAAAGCCATAAGTCAATTGTATAGTGAGCAGTAGCATGGATAAAGCCCAAAACCAGTAAGCTACTTTTTGTGTTTTATATTTCATAATTAATATTTTTTAGTTATTCTACATTATCTTTCATATGATCCACCGCCAAGGGCGAAACTTTTCTATCGACTTTTTCAAAGCCGTTTAAGTCCAAATTACCAATCCATTTAAAGAAAGCAATCATATCATTGGTGTCTTGCTCATTCATACCGTAAGCTACCATTTTACGCCCATTAGGTTGCCATGGTTTTTTGGCTTGCAAAACACCACGCACGAATGGTTCACCGCGACGTTCAATAACGTTGGTCAATTCGGGTGCATAATAAGCACCTTCACCCATGATTGTATGGCAGCCCATACAATTGTTTTTCTCCCAGATGTGTTTTCCCCGGGCAACATCTTCGGGAAGCCTTGTTTGCACTTGCTGCAACGAATATATCGTTAAACCGATAAAGATAGCAAACGTTACAAAGGTTCCCACTAAAAAGAAAATTTTAGCTTGTTGTTTTGTTAACATAATTGATAATTTTGGTTAATATTGAATTATTTAAAAGACATTTTTGTCCTTTAATATTTCAAAAATAACCACTCCAATTAAAATATAAAATGATAAGTGTCAGGAAATTATAAAAAAGATTTTAGTTTTTCAATTCAAAGTAGAGTGTTTTATTGAATAGAACTTCTTATATGTGAGATTTCTCTACCGACCGGAATTGGTAGAGAAATGACAGTCTACTTTATGGCAATAGTTCACTTCCTCAATTTAATCTTTGGACATGTCGTAAATCAAAAAAATCAAGGTCAGTAAAAAGGCAGCAATAGTCATATACAAAACATAATTCATATAAGACCAACCGACAAAATCGCCAATAGACGCTATTAAGCCTAACTGAAGGGTTGCCGCCAAAGAATATTTTACTTTTTTAGTCATTCAAACTTTAACAAGGTGTTAAAAATTAGCACAAATATATAGAATTTGTAACTTTACACCAATTTTTTGATTAGAATGCTCCAAAAAATAAAGCAAAATATAAAACAAATACCCGATTGGCCACATAAAAAATTTTTACTGGCTTTTTCGGGCGGCATTGACAGTGTGGTTTTAGCAACCGCTTTACAACAACTGGGCATACGGTTTGCCTTGGCGCATTGTAATTTTAAATTGCGCGGTGCCGAAAGTGATATCGACCAAGCTTTTGTTGAAAAAATTGCCCGAGACCGACAAATCCCTTTATATGTCAAAGTATGTGATTTATCGAAAACAGATAAGAATATACAAATTTCAGCCAGAACTGCCCGCTACCAATGGTTTGAAAGTTTGCTCGAAAAACATCAATTTGATTATTTATTGACGGCACATCATCTCGATGACAGCATAGAAACATTTTTCATCAATTTACTGCGTGCTACCGGTTTAAAAGGGCTTCTTGGAATAAAAAATCATCATAAAATACAGCGTCCTTTACAAAATATGACACGACAAGAAATTTTGGATTTTGCCCGACAACATGGCTTAACTTGGCGTGAAGACAGCAGTAATGCTTCCGATAAATACCGGCGTAATTTTATCCGGCATCATATCATTCCCAAATTGTTGGAATTGCAACCGAATTTTCATAAAAATTTTCATAAAACCTTTTTATATCTAAAACAAAATCAAGCGGTTATAGATGAATGGTTTGAAAATGCAAAAAACAAAGTTATCAATGAAAACCAAAATATTTCCAAATTAGATATCAAAGCATTTGACACGGTTAAGCAACAAGAATTGTTTCTGTTTCATTGGTTATCCCCTTACGGATTTGCTGATGTAAAAGCAGTAAAACAACTCTTAATAACACAAACCGGTAAGGAAATAAATAGTAGGACACATCGTTTAACTAAGTATGGCGATTATTTATTATTGCAAAAAGTAGAAAAAC
>JALVEJ010000087.1 GCA_027031025.1 Flavobacteriales bacterium
CGTCAAATTTGTTAAACTCTTGTTTTTCAATAGCCGAACTGCGCCCTTTGAGCTTCACATCGGTATCAAGTAATCCGGATAATTTTTTGATTTCTGGCAAATGTACAGCTTGTTTGATTTTAGCTAAATCCATTTTTGACCTAAAATAAGTGTCGATATACGGGTCGGTCATCGGGTTGGCAACGGATAATCTGCCGTCAGCCGCATTGCCGGCTATACTGAAATGTATTTTGGGCATATCAATTTTGGTTTGGTCTAAATTGCCGCCCCCCGGAAATTTGATATAAGTTGCTACATTGATATCTTTAACGGCTTGCGGTAAATCCGGATATTTGATAAAGCCGTTATTAATTTTGAAATCGACCCCGTAAGCCGGATAAGTTTTATCGTTATAAACCCCTTTGACGTAACCTTTTAAAACAGTGTTGCCATTGGCTTTCAAACCTTGAAAATCCGGGATATAAGCTTTTGGAACCAAGGATAATAATTTTTTCAAACTGTTTTCTTTGGTTTGATACGTAATATCCATATTGATATCATCGTCTTTTAATTCCAACATAAGATCTGTCAGCAGTTGCAAATCGTTTAAGGATATAAGTGCTTTTTGAATACTGTATTTTGAAAAATCATTTTCTATCGAGATACCGGCATCTATGTCGGCTTTGATATTATTTAAATAATGTATTTTGTCGTAGTTAACATCCAGCGTATCCATCTGACTTTTGGTTGTCAGCCGGTAAGCATCTTTGGTAAAGACGCCGGTGCCTTTGTGGTTTAAATTCCTGATATTTAACGACATACCAAGCGATTGGTCGTTGTATTGTATATTGGCATTGTTAACATAATAGGATTTAAGTTTGATAGTATAACGCTTTTCCGGCTTTTGCGTACGGGTTGTGTCCGGTTTGGCAATATCATAATTGGCTTTACCGTTTTTTAATACCATTATATTAATGTCAGCCCCATCTACACCGATTTTTTTGATTTCCAAATCCTTTTTTAAAAAAAGTCGTTTGGCATCTAAACTCATATTAAACCGGTCAATATGGGCTAAACGAACGTCTTTAAATTCATTGATTCCATCCAATCTGATGTTATTAATTTTGACATGCAAATTAGGAAAATCTGTTAAAAGAGATAAGCTGACGTTGTCATAATCAAACTTGGCATTGATACTGTTATTAATTTCGTCTTTGATGAATTTTTCAATATCATCTTTAAAAAAATATGGCACAGCAATAATTGTAACAATCATTACAATGAGTAAAATAAGAACTATTTTTATTAATTTTTTCATTTTGAATTTGTTAATTTTTAGCAAAATTAAGGAATTTTGTTGAATGTTGATGATTGGTAAAATCTAATTTAGAACAATTCTAAATATGATAGTTTTCTGTAAAAATGTCTTTTTTTCTATATCTTTGGCACAGCAAAAAATGTTAAGGAAAAATTAATATAATTTAACTCTTATGAAACCGACATGATTAAAATAATCATTAAACACACAATCTAATGATTATTTTAATCATCAAAGGTTACATCTGACCGAAATGTTAAAATTAAAAAATAAACAGATGAAAAAAAGAACGATGTTTAAGCTCATGAATTCGATTGTTAAAATCGGATTGATTATGCTCTTATTTTTATCGGTATCAGCAATGGCATCCGGTAGAAGTCAGAGTATGCATTCTGTCGCTATGCAGTTGAGTGGCAATACCTTATCACAAGTTTTGGCTACAAATACAACTTCGGCTAATGTAGCAACCACAAAAGCGGACGCCAAACAGGTATCGGAAAGTCATAGAGATTATGACAAAATCGATCCTGAATTTCAAGGTATTGGTCCTGGTAATAATACTTTACCGTTCATCATTGCTTTAGTGGTATTTTTGTTGGCAACTGTTATGGGACGTCGTAAAAAAGCACCCAAAGTGATGATGTTAGTGGCATTTTTAGCTGTTGCCTATATGGGTAAAATCGCTTATGTTGAAGCCCGTGCGTTGGGGCGTCAACATGGTTATGCACCCGTGCAGCCTATTTGGTTTTCCCATAAAGTTCATGTAACGCAAAACGGTATTGATTGTGAATATTGTCACGTCGATGTCCGTACTAGTCGACACGCCGGTGTGCCGAGTTTAAATGTTTGTATGAATTGTCACAGTCAAGTTCATGAAGGCAGTGTATCCGGTAAAAAAGAAATAGCCAAAATTTATGACTATTTGGGGTATAATCCTAAAACCATGCAATATGATAAACCGGCCAAACCGATTCAATGGGTAAAGGTTCACAATTTGCCTGATCATGTTTACTTCAATCACGCGCAACACGTTCAAGCCGGTAAGGTTAAATGTCAAGAATGTCACGGTCCGGTTGAAAAGATGAACCGTGTGGTAGAATATAAAGAACTTGCCATGGGTGATTTCTGTTTGGATTGTCATCGGAAACGCGGTATAGATACTTCTAATCCTTACTATAAACATTACAAGTTTAAGGAGTTAAAAGAAAAGCAAGGGGTTGACAAAATTACAGTTGACAAAATCGGTGGTGCCGATTGTTCATCTTGTCACTATTAATAATAATATAAGGTATAAAAATTATACAGATGAAAAAATATTGGAGAAGTTTAGAAGAATTAGAAAGTATTAAAAACAATGAGACCATTGAGCCATCGATTGAGTTTCCAACCGATGGACTTTCTAAGGACGAAATACAAAACAAGTATGTTTCAAACCGTAGAGATTTTTTAAAGTTATTAGGATTTTCTACGGCTTATGCTGTGGCAGCAACCAGTTGTCAACAACCGGTTCGCAAAGCTATTCCGTTTTTGCAACGACCTGAAGATATTACGCCCGGTGTAGCTAGTCATTTTGCTTCAACTATTTCTACTCCGGATGATTACGCCAGTGTGGTTGTCAAAGTTCGCGATGGTCGTCCTATCAAAATAGAAGGTAATAAATTATCAAAAATAACACAAGGCGGTACCAATGCGCGTATTCAAGCAGCAGTATTAGACTTGTATGATACGGCACGCCTGCAACATCCGGTTAAAAACGGCAAAAAAACCACTTGGGACAAAGTGGATGCTGAAATTTCAAAAAAATTAGGTGAGATTGCAGCAACCGGTCAAAAGATTTATATCATTGCAGGTACGGTTGTCAGTCCGACCACTAAAAAATTATTTGAAGAATTTAAGGCAAAATATCCGACCGCCGAAGTCGTTTATTTAGACCCTGTTTCGTATTCGGCTATGATTGCCGCAAACGAAGCGACTTTTGGTAAGCCCGGTATTCCTGCTTATCATTTTGATAAAGCCAAAGTAATTGCCGGGTTTAATGCCGATTTTCTAGGCACATGGTTGTCACCGGTGCAATTTGCCGCCGATTATGCCAAAACACGGGATTTAACCAACGGCCAAACTGAGATATCCCGACATTATCAGTATGAAACATTAATGAGCTTAACCGGTAGTAATGCCGATTATCGTCAATATATCAAACCGGCACAAGAGAAAAAATTATTAATCAAATTGTACAACGCTATTGCTTCGCAAACAGGTGGGCAAACCATTAAAGAATTACCTTGTGAAATTGATGTCAAGAAACTAGCCAATGATTTACTTGCCAATAAAGGACAATCACTCGTCGTTTCCGGTACCAACGATGCTAGTATTCAAGCTATTGTTAATAGCATCAATAATATGTTAGGTAACTATGGTAAAACTATTGATTTTACCCGTGAAACTTTATTGAAACAAGGACGCGACGAAAAAATCCACCAAGCTTTTGCTGATATGAAAGATGGTAAAGCCGGTGCAGTCATTTTTTATAATGCCAATCCGGTTTACAATTGTCACAAATCTGACGAAAAAGCTGCGTTGATTAAAAAAATACCATTAAGTATTGCATTAACAGATAAAGTTGATGAA
>JALVEJ010000088.1 GCA_027031025.1 Flavobacteriales bacterium
AATAAAAATAAATCCATTGAACCCCGAAGGGGTGACATTATTATAGATGAAACAATAAAAATAAATCCATTGAACCCCGAAGGGGTGACATTATTATAGTGATATTATTATAAAATTTAATACCTTTGAAACCAAATATCCCATTATGAATCTTTTGGAAAATCTCATTCTGCAATTTAGCATAAAAAATTTGCAAAATGAAATAATAAAACGCACCCATTGAACTCCGAAGAGGTGACATATTTGCATGCACTATCTAATTAAAACTTTTTTAAAATGAATTTAAACAGATTATTACTTACAACATCATTTTTATTTTTTATTCAAATTACTGTTATAGCACAACAAAGCTATTATGTCGATCAGCAAAACGGGCAAGATAGTTATGATGGTTTGAGTACGGCGACAGCTTTTCAAAATTTTGATACCGCAACATCGGTCGTGCAAGCCGGAGACACCATTGCCATCATTGGCACCTATCTCAATCCGAGTTATGATGCTAACTATACCTACAACGCCCCGAATGACGCGCACTTATGGCATGCCGAAAACACGTTGCAAATCAATGGCTTAAATGGTAATAATAATGCTTATATCACGATTAAAGCTTATGACCAAAACACTAAAATCTTGGGCGACGGTGCCAATATTGTCCGTATTATGAATGGTTCTTATTTACGTATCGAGGGACTGAATATTGAAGGAGAAGTAAAACGCATTCCTTTAAGTACGGCTTTGGCTTTGCAGTTTGTTTATATCATTGCAGACAATAATATGACCGGAACACCGACTCATCCTGACATGAGTGATATACATTATCATAATCTGGACGAAATCAATGACAATGACGGTATTGTTGAAGAAACGGATATTTATACCGATATTAGCAATTTACCGGTCATAAGACCTAGTTATACGGATACTAGGGGATTATATGCTTCAAATTGTGAACATCTTGAACTCATCAACAACAAAATTCATCACACCTCCGGTGGTGGTTTACGGGTAGCCGATAGTAAATTTGTAAAAATTACCGAAAACGACATCTATCGTTGTTCGGCACGGTCGTATTCCGGCACCCATGCTTTGGTAGTGACCAAAACCAAACCTATAGGCAGTGATGATAGCAGCATTTCAATTGAAAGAAATTTGGTGCATCACAATTATAATGAAATTTTTTCATGGTCGCCTAAAAAAACCATTATTACACCGCGTATTGATGAAGGAAAAGGCATATCATTGCAAAGAAATAATACAAATAGTTGGATTAACGGACAAGGTAGAATTCTGGTTGCCAATAATATTTGCTATTGGAATGGATTTAGCGGTGTGCATTCCAATGATGGTTATCGTATCGATTTTATCAACAATACTTGTTTTATGAATTCATATACCAATACCGTTACTTATGCCAATGATACACAGATGGGAAATAATATTGGGATTAGTTCTCAACGTGGCAATGATATACGTATGATTAACAATATCTCGGTGGTTGATGCCGGATGGGGTGGCTTTGCTTTATCAGCCGGAAATTCTACCAATCTGAATGTCAGAAATAATTTAATTTACGGTGTCAATGGTACATTGGCGCATGATTCCGATATCAACGATATCAATACTATTGAACAAGATCCGCTTTTTGTTGATGCCCCAACCAATTATTTGGATGAAACGCATATGTTTGATTTTCATTTGCAATCCGGTTCACCTGCTATAAACCAAGGTTTGACCGGTAGTTTTATTCCGTTAATCGATTTTTATAATTATCAAAGAGACGCGTTGCCCGATATTGGTGCGATTGAATTCAATACGACAAGCATTTCCGAATTAAAAGAGAAAGCTTGGGGCATTTATCCTAATCCTGCTACCGATAAGATTTTTGTCAAAGGTTTGCTAAAAGATACCGATTATACAATTTTTGATATATCCGGTAAAATTTTAGAGCAAGGACAAAGCCTACATCATGGTATTTCAATAAAAAAATTAGCACAAGGACAGTATTTAATCAAAATTTCAAATCAATATTTTAAGTTGATAAAGTCGGAATAGTATTTGGTGTTTTTCATTCCGATTAAATTCATCAAGTTGGAGGCTTTTTCTCTATTATTTTCGTAATATTGCCCCTAAAAAATGACTTATGACGATTGTTCAACTGATTTCAGAAAAAACACAATTGCCACAAAAACAAGTTGATAGCGTTTTAAATTTACTCAATGACGGGGCGACCGTACCGTTTATTTCGCGATATCGCAAGGAAGCTACCGGCAATTTGGATGAAGTGGCGGTGTATGATATACAAAAATTTCAAAAACAATTTGACGAGCTGCAAAAACGTCAACAAACCATACTTAAAGCACTGGAAGAACAGGGTGTTTTAACCGATGAATTAAAAACCAAAATTTTACAAACTTACGACGCTACGGCATTAGAAGATTTATATCTGCCCTACAAAAAGAAACGCAAAACCAAAGCTGATACGGCGCGCCAAAAGGGCTTGGAACCACTGGCAAAAATCATTATGGCACAACGGACGAATGATTTGTATGGTCAAGCAGAGCGTTTTGTCAATGAACAAGTGGAAAGTCCCGAAGAAGCTTTGGAAGGCGCCCGTCATATTATAGCCGAATGGATGAATGAAAATTTGTGGGTGCGTAATGTTGTGCGACGAGCTTACAAACGTTTGGCAGCGATCAAAACCAAAGTCGTTAAAGACAAAGATACAGATGATAAAGCCCAAACTTATCGCGATTATTTCGATTGGGAAGAACCGCTTGCACGTACGCCGTCGCACCGGTTATTAGCAATGTTACGCGCTGAAAAAGAAGGTTTTATCAGGGTGAAATTAGAAATCGATACGGATTTTTTACTCGACAAATTGGAAAAACGCTTTATCAAAAATCATCATGAAACCGCAGCACAAATTGCATTGGCGATTAATGATGCTTATAAACGTCTGCTGGCACCGTCTATTGCTACGGAAACCATTAACTTTTACAAAGAAAAAGCCGACATCACCGCCATTGCCGTTTTTTCAAAAAATTTACGCCAGTTGCTTTTGGCACCACCTTTGGGCGAAAAACGGGTGTTAGCCATTGACCCGGGGTTTAGAACGGGTTGTAAAACGGTTTGTTTAGATAGTCAAGGCAATTTGTTGCACCACGGGGCAGTTTTTCCACATCCGCCACAAAATAATAGTGTGGAAGCAGCAGCACAGCTCAAATTTTGGGTGGATAAATACGAGATTGAAGCCATTGGTATAGGTGACGGGACGGCTTATCGTGAAACCATGCGGTTTGTCAAGCAGATAGATTTCGGTCGTGACATACCGGTGTTTACAGTTAATGAAGCCGGCGCATCGATTTATTCGGCCTCGGAAGTGGCACGTGAGGAATTTCCCGACAAAGATGTGACAGTTCGGAGCGCTGTGTCTATCGGGCGGCGTTTGCAAGACCCGTTGGCGGAATTGGTCAAAATTGACCCCAAATCGATTGGTGTAGGGCAGTACCAACACGATGTCAATCAGGCTTTGCTTAAACAAGAATTGGACAATGTCGTGGAAAGTGCGGTAAATTTGGTCGGTGTTAATGTCAATACCGCAAGCCGGTATCTCTTGCGCTATGTATCCGGCGTAGGGGATAAACTGGCTAAAAATATAGTCTCCTATCGCAGTGAACACGGGGCTTTTAAAAATCGTGATGAATTGAAAAAAGTCAAGGCGTTGGGTCCGAAAGCTTTTGAACAATCAGCCGGATTTTTACGTATCAAAAACGGTGACAATCCGCTGGACGATTCCGCAGTACACCCCGAATCTTATCCGGTTGTTAAGCAAATGGCAAAATCATTGGGCGTATCAGTCAAAAATTTGATTGAAAACAGGAAATTATTG
>JALVEJ010000089.1 GCA_027031025.1 Flavobacteriales bacterium
CAAGCATTTGATAAAGCTATTCAACTATTGATAGAGATTAGAAATAAGGCAAGAGCCGAAAAAAACTGGGCGTTGTCAGACCAAATACGCGATGAATTAGCCAAATTCGGCATTCAACTCAAAGACGGTAAGGATGGGACGACTTATAGTTTTACAAATTAGTTTAAATAGAAAGTTATGGGAAATATAGCAAAATTACTCATTTCAATAGGCGTCTTATTTATCATTATGGGCTTGTTTACTTGGGCATTTGGCGGTTTGTTCTCTTGGTTTGGCAAATTGCCCGGCGATATCCGTATTCAAGGTGATAATTATTATTTTTATGCCCCTATAACCAGTATGATTATAATCAGCTTGGTGTTAAACTTGTTGATATATATTTTTTCAAAGTTATAGCGTTTTAGTTGATTTCATGAAACATTATTTCTGACTGTTGCACCGGTTTTCTCCGGCTTCCAAGTCCACTAAGTCATGGTTTTCTGCATCTCCGGAAATATTCAAATCTACAATTTGTTCATAATTAGGCGGTGTATCGGGCATATCGGTTAAGATTTCATTGATAAATGCTTTTTCCTCTAAGTATAGTAAAGGCAAATGTTCTTTCAAATATTGCAAAGTTTTGCCAATCAATTTGCCGTCAAATGCAACCGGTTGGTGATAATGTCCGGGCAAGACCAACGTGTCTTCCGGTAAGTTTAAAATCTTTTGCAATGACCGGTATAATTTAGCTGTTTTTTGACGGGCAATTTCGTCAGTTGATTTTAAATCAGGGCGTCCAACGCCATTTAAAAAGAGCAGGTCGCCGCTAAACAATATTTGGTTATTAAGTAAATAGGACAAACTTTCGTCGGTATGTCCGGGAGTATGGATAGCTTTTAAAACCGCTTTCCCAATTGTGATTTGATCGTCATCTTGAATCGGTGTAAATTTGTATTGAACAAGATTTTGAGCCGGCAATAATAATTTGGCTCCCGTTTGTTCGGCAAGTTGTTTGCTGCGCGAAAAATGGTCGGCATGAATGTGTGTGTCTAATACATATTTGATTTGCGCTTGGTTTTCGCTTGCCAAATCAATAAAAGTTTGCGGTTCAACGGCAGCATCAATGACGGCTGCTTCACCATTATTGATAATTAAATAAGACAAACAACCTTTACCGGCGCGTCTAATTTGTGTGATTTTGGTGTCTTCTAATAGCATTTCTGCGGTATTCCAAACCCGTGTCCAGTGTTTGATACCACCTTCAAGTGAATAGGCTTCAATATCCAAATCACGCAACTGTTCTGTGGCTTTCCGGCTTAAAAAACCTTCTTGACAAACAACAACCACTGGCAAGCCGGATGTAAAACCCATATCAAGAAAAACATTATCATCCGTTTCTTGTAAAGCGCTGTTAACCGGCAAAAGTTCACTGCCCGGAATATGCCATTGGTCAAAATTTTCTTGTGACCGCACATCGACAATCTTAACGGGAATTTGTTCTTGTAACAGTTTTTTTAAACTTTCGATAGTAATTGTATCAGTGTCGAATAATGCCATAACTTTATATTATTTTGAAAATTCTTTTGCGATTTGGTCATTCATCAACTCGTTGTATATCAACTTGTAAGCAAAATCCTTAAGTTCGTCTACATCTTCCAAAGTCAATTGATCTGTTTGGATAACCGGTAAAATTTTAACCCGCAAAGTTCCCGGACCGCCTTGAAATAAATCATAAGGAAATTTGTGTTTGTTATCAAAATACACCATCGGAATAATCGGTAGTTGATGCTCTATTGCCATTCGAAAAGCCCCGTTTTTAAAAGGCGCCAGCAATAGTTTCGGGTCCGGCACGCCGCCTTCGGGATAGATGGCAATACTATTGCCTTTTTTAATAAAATCAACCACTTGGTCATAGACTTCCTTCCGGCTTTTCGGCGATTTTCTATCGACCATAATATTGGATTTTTTATATAAATATCCGAAAATAGGCAATTTGCTTAATTCCTTTTTTCCCACAAATACAAAAGGCGAATAGATGACTTTGAGCAATACCATAATATCCATGACCGATGTGTGATTGCCGATGATAACATATGATTTTTTAGGGTCGATATGGGCTTTATTGTCAAGTTTTACCCGGAATCCCATCCAAAACAATACCCATGAACCCCAAACATGTTTCATCCATGTAAACAACTTTTGCATATCAAAAGCAATAGCGATATAAATAAAAGGTGAAAAAATGATAATAGGAAGCCCGGCAATGATGACAAACCAAGCCCGCCAGATTAATCTTAAAATATTTTTCAACCACTTCATATCGCTCGCAAAAGTAAGAAAAAAATTAATCTGGAATAATGTCTAAATAATGCTTGTAATATCGCATCATTTTTTGATAATCGGTATTTTTAATAAAATAATCCGGTCGGAATAAAAAATCTTCAACCGGTAAAATTTCATAATGGCGCCGGTCGTTTTTTGAGTATTTATACACCCAAATCGGAATGATTTGATAACCGGACAGTTTTAATATTCCGGTCGTTGGATTTTTTGAAAATGTCAATCCGATAATTACACTACCATCTCTTGGAAATTTACGTTGATTACTGATAAAATTACCTAAGGAATAAGCCGTTAAGTGAATGTTTTTGTTCACATAATCATGTTGATGTTCAACATCTTGTATCACATGCGGATGTGATCCGATTATCCAATTAATACCTTGCCGGTGCAAAAAATCCACTAATTTTTTTTGAGATTGATTCGGATGATTTCGATACTGTTCTCCCCAATGTAAAAATACGATAATACCATCCGGATTTTGTAACCGGACTTTTTGTATGTCTTGTTTGATTGCCGTTGTATCAATCAAATTAACATAAGCCGGTTTCGGCACAGGTATCCCATTAGTGCCGTAAGTATAATTGAGTAAGGCTAATTTAATCCCGTTTTTATTCAAAATCAACGCATTATGATCTTGACGTTCGTTAGCATTTCTAAAAGTCCCGGTATGAGCTATTTGCAAAGAATCCAAAACATCCAAAGTTTTAACAATGCCTCGTAATCCTTTGTCGCAACTGTGATTGTTGGCTGTCAACAAAACATTGATACCGGCATCTTTGCATGCGTTTGCCAAAGCCGGTGGGGCGCTAAACTGCGGATAGCCCGAATATGGTTTTACGCCTAAGGTAGTTTCCAAATTACCGGCAACAAAATCTGCTTGTTGAAAAATTTTTCTGGCGTATTTAAAATTTTCAGAGTAGTCATAAGATGCGTCATCAGGTTGATAAGCTGCTTGCAACTGCGGTCCATGGCTCATGATGTCACCAACAAACATAATTTTTAAGCTGTCGCCAGGTATTTGTTGTGCAGTTGTCAAATACCACCAACCAAATAAAAAAAATAGTGTGCTATAAATTTTAAACATAGTTCAAATAAAAATTAAAAATACAAAAATAATTGTTTCTTTTGAAGCATTTTTTATCTTTGTCACAAATTGAAAATTAGATAACTTATGTGGAAAAAAGGTTTAGATCATTCCCAAAAGAAAAGTCATTATGTGGCGGTAGTCGGTGGTAGTGTTTCAGGTTCGGAAGCCGCTGCGATGCTTGCCGACAAGGGGGTGCGTGTCGTGGTTATTGACCAAAATCCCTTACCTTACGGAAAACTGGAAGACGGATTGCCCAAATGGCATCATAATTTGCGCGATAAACAAGAACAGGAAATTGATAAAAAATTAGACCAACCTCGTGTTCGTTTTATCCCGAATTTAAAAATCGGAAAAGATTTCAGCTTTAAAGATTTGGTTGATTTAGGTTTTACGGCTGTCATTTTAGCCAATGGCGCTTGGAAAGACCGCCCGCTGCCTGTCCCCGGAATTGAAAAATTTAAAGACAAGGGGTTAATCTACCAAAATGATTTAGTTAAATGGTATAACCATTATCATGAACCGGATTATAAAGGTAAACAGTATGAAATAAAAGACGGTGCTGTCGTTATTGGAGGTGGTTTGGCATCATTGGATGTGATGAAAATTGTGATGATGGAATTGGTTGAAAGAGCATTAAAAGAAAAATTTGGCAAAGATATCGTGGTAGACCAATTCGAAATGGAGAAAAAAGGTTTGGATAAATACTTAGAACAATTTGGTCTGAAGTTTGAAGATTTAGGTATCAAAGGCGCTACATTGGTTTATCGCCGTCAAGCCAAACACATGCCGTTAAAACAACCGCAAGGTGGCACGCAAGAAGCTAAAGAAAAAGCCCAAATCGTGTCGCAACGTATTTTAGACAACTATAAAAAGAAGTTTCATTTTCACTTTATCCCCGAAGCAACTCCGGTTGATTATATTGAAGAAGATGGTAAGCTTAAAGGATTGATTTTACAAAAATTACGTACGCTGGACAATGGTAAATTAGAACCTATTGAAGGCGAAACCTTTCCTATTTATACCGAACAAGTCATTTCATCTATCGGTAGTATCCCTGAAAAAATTGAAGGTATTCCTTATGAGGGCGACCGTATTAAAACTGAAGGTGATGAGTCTATTTCGCGGGTTAGCGGCTATGACAATGTTTTTGCCATTGGTAATGCCGTTACCGGAAAAGGTAATATTAAAACAGCCAAGGAACACGGCTCAATGGTAACTCAAAAACTTTTGGACGAATATCTACAAAAAAACACCCAAGCTTTTGATATGGAATTGGAAGCTTATAACGAAGAAGTCCGTAGGAAAACCGATGAAAAAATTTCGGAAATATTTAAGCAGGTTTTTAACAAAGAAATCCCCGATGATGTAACGGTCGATCATATCTGGGAAGTCAGTAAAGCTTATCAAGATCGGGTTGGATATAAAGATTACAAGTCTTGGGTTGAAAGTCACAAACCCGTTCGGTATGAAGATATTATCGCAAAAAAGAAAGCGGAGAAAGCAGCTAAGGAAGCATAATAAAACCTATTAAACTAAAAAAAAATCCGGCAAAATTCTGCCGGATTTTTTATGACATTTCATTTTTGACTAGTTTATACAATTTGTCTGCCGGACGTATCTTTTTGTCTATTTTAATGGAAACAATGTCTCCTTTTTTGGCTTGGGTACCGGGTTGGTCGTTGACATACATTTGTTCTATTACTTTTTCAACCACGCCGGTTGTCGGTCCGGTAATCAAAATTTTGTCACCTTGTTTGAGGTCAAAAGCTTCCATTTTAAACTCCGCTACTTGTGCTTTGGGATAATAATGCCAACCTTTGCCCAAGTAAATTTTCTTTTGCGTTGCATGTGACCCCGGTGTTGTCCATTCGCCTAATTTTTTACCGAGGTAATAACCGCTCCAAAATCCGCGGTTATAAACCGTTGCCAGGCGTTCTATCCATTTTTCAATGCGTTCGGGCGTAAATGTGCCGTCATACAAAGCATCGATTGCTTCACGATAGGTTTTGACCGTTGTAGCAACATATTCCGGGGCTCTGCCGCGTCCTTCAATTTTCAAAACACTGACACCGGCATCTTTAACTTGGTCTAGAAAATCTAAAACCATCAAATCTTTGGGTGACATAATGTATTCGTTGTCAATTTCTAATTCAATTCCGGATTCTTTGTCGATAACAATATACGGTTTTCGACAATTTTGCTTGCAGGCACCGCGATTGGCTGAGGAATTATAAGTATGCAAACTCATGTGACATTTGCCCGACACCGCCATACACAAAGCGCCGTGTCCGAAAATTTCTATTTCAACCAAACGTCCCGAAGGCCCTTTTATCTGTTGTTTTTCAATCTGTTCGGTTATGTGTTTTACTTGCCGCAAACTCAATTCGCGACTAAGCACCATCGTGTCGGCAAAAGTGCTGTAAAATTTTAAAGTTTCTACGTTGGTAATATTAATTTGCGTAGAAATATGCACTTCCAATCCGGCTTCACGTGCCATAAACATAACTGCTTGGTCTGCAACAATAACGGCGCTAACACCGGCATCTTTGGCAGCTTTGATTAGTTTTTTAGCCATCAACAAGTCGTGGTCATAAACAATGGTATTTAAGGTTAAGTATGACCGGACACCGTTTTGTTCACAACGCCGGACAATTTCGGGCAAATCATCCAATTCGAAATTGATACTTGACACGGCACGCATATTGAGTTGTTCAACACCAAAATAAACCGAGTCGGCACCATTGTCAATAGCGGCTTGCAGGGCTTCCCAACTGCCTGCCGGTGCCATCAATTCTATTTTATCGTTTTGTTTTCGCATAGTTGTTCTTTTCGAAATGCAAAATTAAAGATAAAAGTGCAATTCCGGTTGGTTTTGTATTAATATGATTGATGATGTAGAGGTTTTTTATAATATTGATTTATAGAACAACCGTTGTGGTTCAGAAATTTATTAACTAAAACAAAATTCGATATTGCATCACCGGTAAAAATCCGGTTTGGTAAGTAAATTCAATATCATTTTTAACTTTGTTATAACGTTGCGAAAAAGTATTTCTCCGGTTAAACAAGTTACGCAAATCCAATTGCCATTCTTGTGTAATATGTTTGCCACTGTATTTAAAGGCAATCTTTAAATCCGTTCTAAAATAATCCGGTAATTTTTTAGCAAAAGTTTGATTTTGATCGTAAACCGCTTCACCGGCTAATATGGAGGCTTGTTTGTCAATGGGTGTATAGCGTCTTCCACCGGAATAATTGAGATTGATGTCAAAATGCAAAGCACTTCTCGACGAAAAACGCACTTCTTTTCCGGCTAGCAAACTACTCATAAAATCGCCGTTCCAAGCCGTATTGCGCCATTTGCCGTCATAAGCTTTGTAAAGCGATTTGTAAAGACTTCCCGTCAACAAAACATAAAAGCCTTTATCTAATGGTTTTTCCAAAGTTATATCCAAACCGTAATTTTTACCGGCGCCATCATTATATAGTCTGTAAAAAAACAATTGTGCGCCGCCTGCATCTGCGTAACCCGAATTAATAATAGAATAGGTTGTGTCATGAGTATGATAGACCGGCACATCAAACAAATATTGGTAGTATATTTCCGTTTTAAGTTTAAGTTTATAAGCCAATTGCGTTTCAACACCTGCAATAAAATGATGCGAGCGAGTGGCTTTCAGGTCAAGGTTACCATATTCAAAACCATTAGTGCCGACTTTATGCTTGGAATAATACGCCAAAAGCGAATGTATATTGCTATGCAAACCATAAGCAAAACTCAATTTTGTGTTGTTATTGAGTTTGTATTGTAAGCCAAAACGCGGTTCAAAGAGTGCTTGTTTGTTGATGTTAAAATATTGTAAGCGGATACCGGTGTTGAGGCTGAACGCATCGGAAAAACGATGTTTCCATAAAAAATATGTGCCCCATAAAACCGCATCATTTTTGACCGTGTTTTCATAATCAACAGAAGGGGTTTTGGTTACCATCAACATATCCAAATTAATAAGAGTGGCTTCACTGCCCGCAGCCAATAAGTTTTTAGCATTTTTCTTGTATTTAAACTCGGTTTTGATGCCGGTATATCCGGTTATGATTTTGTCATGATACAAATTGTCATACCGGTTGGTGTTGGTGTTTAACGTGTCAAGCGTCACCCGTTGGTCAAGCCGGCTAAATGAAATGGCGGAAAAAAGACTGGCTTTTTTGTTAAAAAAATACTTGTGGTTAATGCCTGAAATTAGTGTCATATTATAGGTGCGCAAATCGGAGTTTTCATAATCCAAATACAAATTATCACCGCCTTCTGCCGAGGTTAAAAACCGGATTTTACTTTGACCGGCTATTGTCCAAACTCTGAATTTACCGGCTTTTTTTGTTGGAATATTAACTAAGAACGAACCGTCTTGATATTTAGGCACAGCCGTTCCGGTGCCTAAATCCAAGCCCATTTTATCAAACAATTCCAAGGTTGAATACCGGTAATTAATCATAAATGAAGATTTGTTTTTCTTGCTGACAGGTCCTTCGGCACCCAGTTCGGCACCTGCAAAACCTATTTGCCCAACAAATTCGTATTTATCTTTGTTACCGGTTCTGAATTGCAAGTCAAAAGCAGCAGAAGTGGTGTTGCCGAAATTGGCAGGAAAAGCGCCCGCCAAAAAATCAGATTTTCCCAGCGTATTGGTATTAATCATACTTACAGGTCCTCCTGATGAACCGGCTGCGGAATAATGATTGGGATTAGGAATGCTGATGCCTTCCATCATCCATAATAACGAATTTGGATTATTGCCTCGCACCACAATACTGTTTTGACTATCGTTGTTGGACGCTACACCTGCATAGTTCATCGCCATACGCGATACATCGTTTAATGAACCGGCATACATATTAATCTGCTTGGCATCGAGTTGATAATTGGAAGCGACTGCAAATGCCGTGTGTTCATTTTTCTTTTTTAGCTTAATGACAACACTTTTAAGTTTGTTGATTTGTTCGGTTAAATAGAAGTTGACAATCAACTCTTTACCCGCATCCAATTCGATATTATCCCTGATTTGAGGAATGTAACCCGTATATTTAGCTTCCATTTTTATTTTCCCGATAGGCACGTTGCTAATAACATATTCTCCGTTAAAATCGGTTACGGCGCCATATTTTTTTCCGTTGGAAATAACCTGTATTTCGGCACCCGGCAAGGGAAATTCCGACTCTTTATCAATAACAGTTCCTTTGATATTTTGTATTATTTGTGCTTGTATTTGCCATCCCAAACTAATGATAATTAAGATACATAAATTTTTAAGATTTTTCATTTTTTGTCAAATTTAATACATCATCCTTTTTAAATATTTTCTGCAAATATATGGGGCTTTCTGCAGAAAAATCAACAAAAAGTGATGAATTGACATAAAAAATACACCAACGGTCAAATATTGTGATGAATGGGAAGAATTGGGACAAGTGTCAAGTTTTAAACTTTTAAATTGCCGATTATATGTTTGGGAAAATTGCGCGAAACGGGAACAACAAAGTCTAAATATTCAAAACGAAAAGTGTAATTTCTGGCATTGCCGGAAACATTTTTAACCTTTTCTAAATTAACAATATAGGACTTGTGGCATCGTATAATTTGAGGATTGTCGCTAAAACTTTTTTCGAGTTTGGTCAACGATGTTCTGATGAGTCTGTCTCTAAGCAACTCATTATCAACATAAAACACTTTGCAGTAATTACCTTCTGCTTTGATGCATAACAATTGAATACTAGTTATAGTAAAACCTTCGTTTTTATTATCGGAAACAAAGCGCAACAATTTTTCAGTACCCGTCGGCTTATGACGAATTTGTCCCGTTAAATGTTTGGCTAATTTCCTATTTCTAAGTTTTAGATAATGTTCTGACGCCAATACTACAAGTATTAATGTTAAAATACCGAGAGATACCGTGTAAATAAAAAATTTGAACAATGAGATATCCGTTGAAACGTATTCGGAAAAATATCCGGTATAAAACCAATTTAGTAGCGCAATCACAACAATTTCAATAGAAGTCATCAACAGCATTTTACCTACGGTCCAGGTCTCCGGATTGAAAAATTTAGAAAAAAGCGAAAAAGCGATAAAATAATTAATCAATAAGACAAAAAGGGTAATCACCATATATCCGGATAAAAAAAGTGGTGTGTTTAATTGAATATGATCAATTCCGAAGGGTTGAAACACCAAGAGAAATAAATAGACAAACAATGAAACGGTGACAGAAAACCAAAATCGTTCTTTGGGTCTCTCAATTTGCGGAAAAGGTAAGTGAAAAATGTTGAGATTCATATCATAAGATTGAATAATGACAAAAATATGTATAAAATAGCAGATTTAATAAGCTTATTATTTTTCTAAGATTAATTGTTGCCGTTTTTTCAATATTTTAATTTTAGCCTGAGTTTTTTTAACTTTCATTAGAAATGAACCAGATTGGCCAAACTTTAAGTTAAATTTTTACCCGACAAATACTTTTGCATCAACTCACTGCTTTTTCATATATTTGTAAACAAAAATACCGAATGTCCTTAGATAAAATCTTGCTCGAAAAACGTTTAAAAGAAGCCGAAACCCATGTGTTTAAAGTAGTGTTTCCTAATACTACCAATCATTATGATACACTATTCGGTGGAAATGCTTTGCAAATTATGGATGAAGTGGCTTTCATTGCTGCCACACGGTTCAGTCGTAAACGAATGGTGACGGTATCAACCAGTCAAATCGATTTTAAAAAACCGATTCCCGCCGATACTATCATTGAAGTTGTCGGACAAATCACGCGGGTAGGCAGGACCAGCGTGGATGTCTTGGTAGAAATATACAAAGAAGAAATGTATAATTACACCCGTGAAAAAGCCATAGAAGGCATTTTTACCTTTGTCGCCATCGATCAACATAAAAAACCCACACCGGTTTTATAATTCGAAAAATATAAACAAATCATTATGAAAAAAATACTGAAATACTTATTAATTGCTCTTGTTTTATTAGGCATTGGGGCTTATTTTTTTGTGCAAAACATCAAAAAATCCGCCTTGCCCGATTATAATAAAAATATAAAGATTGAAGGGTTGACAGGCAAAGTTCAAGTGTATAGAGATGTGCACGGCATTCCGCATATCGTAGCCCAAAATGAACACGATTTATATGCAGCCGTTGGTTACCTGTCGGCACAAGACCGCTTGTGGCAAATGGATTTGTTACGTCGGGTCACACAAGGGCGTTTATCTGAGATTTTCGGTAAAAAACTTATTGATACCGATGTTTTGTTACGTAAATTACAAATTCCGGAAACCTCCCATAAACTTTATGCTAATTTAGAAGCCGGTGTCAAACAACCTTTAACGGATTATGCCCGGGGTGTTAATGCTTATATCAAAAACCATAAAGATGATTTGCCATTTGAATTTAAAGTATTGGGTTACCAACCCGAAAACTGGCAACCGGAGCAATCTCTATATTTGGTCGGATTTATGTCATGGAATCTGGAACTTGGTTACAAAATGGAAGTTCTGATGCAAAGTTTAAAAGACAAAGTATCTAATGAACAATTTGCAGAATTGTTACCGGATTACGAATCTCAAAAAACTTATGCATATCCATCATACAAATTTCCGGTTCCGGTGCAAACCGATACGGTTTTGGTCGCAGCCTTAAATAAAATAGGTTTGCTAGCACCTGATATTTTCAATGCTAGCAACAACTGGGTGGTCAGCGGTAAAAAAAGCACCACCGGCAAACCCATTTTTTCCAACGATATGCATTTACATTTGGACATTCCGGGAATTTGGACACGTATGCATCTGATGATCCCCGGCAAACTTAATGTCACCGGTGTTGTGTTGCCCGGAGAACCCTTTGTCGTAGCCGGACATAACGAACATATAGCCTGGGGCATGACCAATGTCATGCTGGACGGTGCAGATTTTTATATAGAAACCATTAATCCGAAGAATAAAACTCAATATAAATTTAACGGCGAGTGGCGCAATTTGAAAGTCAAAAAAGAAAAAATCTATGTTAAAGGCGAAAAAGAACCGGTAGAAAAGACTTTGTATTTTACCCATCGTGGTCCCATTTTTACCTCTTTTGATAATGTCAGCGTAATGCCGGTTTCCATGCATTGGATAGGTAATGAACCCTCAAACGAAATAGAAGCCCTACAAGGTCTATCCAAAGCCAAAAATTGGTCGGAATTTAGAGAAGCGGTCAAAGGTTTTAAATCGGTCAGTCAAAATATTGCTTATGCCGATACCGAAGGTAATATCGGTATTCAAATGACCGGCAGACTTCCTAAACGTTCAGCGCCCGGCTATTTATTCTTACCCGGTGACACCGACCGATACGATTGGAAAGGCTATGTGCCATTTGACAGTTTACCTTATGAATACAACCCGGAGCGTGGCTTTGTGTCATCTGCAAATAACAAATCTGTAGATGACCATTACCCGTATTACATCAGTGAATGGTATGATTTGCCGTATCGCATCAAACGTATCCGGCAGATGCTGACCACCAAAGAACATTTGTCAACGGAAGATTTTAGGCAAATGTTGTATGATCATCATTCGGTTCAAGCAGATGAAATACAGCCTGTGTTGTTGCAACATTTGGCTGCAATCAAGGACTTTAATACCGAAGAACAAGCCGCTTTTGAAACTTTAAAGACATGGAATCATATTTATGATACGGGGCAATCTGCACCGGCAATTTTTGAAGAAACCATGCGACAACTCACCAAAAATTTGGTATCTGACGAAATGGACGAAGCGGTTTACAAGATGTATAAAAAATCTATGTTAGCTTCTAAATATTTGATAGCCAACGTTTTTAAAAATAACCGGTCGGCATGGTCAGATAATATCCATACCCCTGAGAAAGAGAATTTTCATCAAATAGTAGTCCAATCTTTTAAAGATGCCGTGCATGCGTTAACCCAAAAATATGGCAGTATTAACCAAATACATTGGGGTGATATACATTATTTAAAGCTAAAACATCCTTTGGGTAAAGTTAAAATACTGAATTGGGCATTTAATTTAAACCGTGATTATAAAGCGCCGGGTAATGCCAATACGGTCAATCCTTTTACGTATCCTTTAACTTCTGATTTTGAAGCCGATATGGGAGCTTCGGAAAAACATATTTTTAATACGGCTGATTGGGATAAATCTTACAGCATTTTACCAACCGGTATCAGTGGAAATCCGGCTAGCCCGTTTTATTGTGATCAGAGCAAAGATTATATGGAAGGCAAAGTTTTTCAGGATTATTTTTCCTTAGAAAACGTCAAACAAAATGCCGTTTATCAAATGCAGTTTACCAAATAATATATTTTTGTTACATTTATAACCATAACATTAGTTTTAATGATAAATCATTAGAAATTCAGCGTTGGAAAACATTTTGTGGTATGATATTTAGTTTTACAAATTTACAAATTAAACTTACTATTGCGTTAATATTTCCCGTAGAGTTCTTGTCTGTAATATTTATACGCAGGCAACATCTATACTATGATGAGGCAAGGATCAAAACAAAACTTTCGTCCTAAAAATTTTACCCCAAACGCTTTGCACACGACAAATCAAAACATGTTTTTGCCAAGCCGGTAACCGGATTTCCAATGTTTTTTGATGTAAATTTTTTGAGGCATAAATGACTTTTCCATCCACATCAAAAATTTCTATATGTTGGATAGTTTCAGGGGAAATAATTACCAATTTATCATCTTGTTTGTAAACTTTGGCTTCTAATGTATTTTCATGATTTATTCCAAGTGTTTGGTCGGTAATGACCAATTCAAACCGGTCGTTTACTTCACCTTGAACGGCATTAA
>JALVEJ010000090.1 GCA_027031025.1 Flavobacteriales bacterium
GGCACAACAAGGCGTCTTGTTACTCAATGCCGTGCTGACGGTTAGAGCGGGACAACCGCGCTCGCATCAAGGCAAGGGTTGGGAAATCTTCACCAATCAAATCATCAAAAAAATATCGGAACATAAAGAAAATGTGGTATTCCTACTCTGGGGAGGTGATGCCAAACGCAAAAAAAGTTTAATTGATGGCCAAAAACATTTGGTGTTAGAGTCCGGTCATCCATCACCATTAAGTGCCAACAGGGGCTATTGGTTTGGCAATAGACATTTTTCCAAAACAAATAATTTTCTCCAATCCAAAGGATTAGAGAAAATTATTTGGTAATTTTTATTGAAGTAAAATAAAAGTTATTTTTCTTGTATGTAGTTGATAGCTAACATTTTGTTTGGTTGCTGCTTTTCAATTTTAGATTGATCGGCTCTACCACGACACTCTTCTTGAGCACCACATGAAGCTAAGCTAAATAATCCGATAAGAGAAACTATAAAAAAAAGTTTTTTCATGCTATTTTGTGTTTTGTTGATGTAATTATAACGTTGCAAAGTTATATAAAATTTTGTTTAAATTAAAACTTAAATCCGATACCTGCAGTTGCCACCGGAAATTCTTGAATGGTATAATCGGCAAAAATTTGAAAAAATGCCAATTTCAGTTTAAAGCCTGCTTTGGCTTTCATGCCGTTGACATCATAATTCAATTTCAACGGGTCGGTAATTGAAACCGTTTCGGTTCGTATGTGATTGCCATTTGTATCTTGCACATCGTAGGAATAATTATAAGTGCCGAGAACATCCATTGTAGTAAATCCTTTTGTATAACCTACCGAACCATATAAACTGAGCAATTTGTAATCAAACGACGCAATACCTTGCAATGAAATTGTGGAAATGTTCAAATGCACGGCTTTATTGGAATTTTGGTCGTCATAACCGGCATTGATATTTTGATAAGCAACATGGGCAGCCAAATTGAAATGCCGTTTTTTGTCATTACCGTTTTCGTCTTCTCCAACCGGAAAATATTGTGATATGCTGTGTTTAACCCCGATACCCAAAAGTTGAAAAAAACCGCCATTGTCACTGGTAAGGGTTGGCGCGTAGCGCAGATTAACTTCGCTGCCCAAAGGTAAGCCCATGGAGACTTGTATGGCGGGGGCGGGAACGGCGTTAACAGGCAATTGATCTTTGATGCCGCCGGGTGCATCAAATTCCAATAATTTTATTTCATTACTAGCATTGTCCGGAATAACAATTTTTAAGCGGGTTTGACTGTCGCCACCCATAACAGTGGGAATCTCATCAGGTCCATTGTCAATTCGCAAATATTGGTAATCTGCCGGATTAAATTTAAAACTCTCGTAGTTTTGAGGCACAAATGCGCCGGATGCGCCTATATTTAATTCAAAATGAAAAGGTTTAATAGGTTGCGCAGAAGTAACCCAAGCACTATTGGTTGCAAACATCAAACCTCGGAAAACGGGTTGTGTATATTTGGTTACAAACTTTTCAGCATCACTGTCAGATGCAAAAATATCTTCAAATTGGGCATAATTGGTTGAAAATATTGACAATAATACAATAACAAAATACTTTTTCATAAGATAAATTTTAGGTTATAATTGTTACAAAAATACAAAAATCGTGCTAAAAGGTCAACAAGGAAGTGATTTTGTAAGCTTTTAGCTTATCTCTGCCTGATAAAAAGCTTAGTTCAATCAGAAAATTGAGCATCACTACTTTGCCGCCGGCTTTTTCTACTAATTTGGCAACAGCAGCTGCGGTACCGCCGGTGGCTAAAACATCGTCGTGAATCAAGACTTTTTCGCCGGGTTTTATGGCATCAATGTGCATACTTAAACTGTCGGTGCCATATTCCAAATCATAAGTTTCGGTGTAAGTTTTGAAAGGTAATTTGCCGGGTTTTCTTATAGGAACAAAGCCGGCGTTGAGATGTTCGGCTAACAATGTTCCGAAAAAGAAGCCGCGGGCTTCAATACCGACTACTTTATCTATGGATGCAGGAACTATTTGTAGTAAGGCTTGGGTCGTTTGTTGTAGTGCTTTAGCATCAGCTAATAAAGGTGTTATATCTTTAAAAATAATTCCTGGTTTAGGAAAATCTTTTATATCTCTGATATATTTTTCAATCTTAAAGGACATATTTTGATTTTTTTGATGAACAGGTTTGCAATATTCAATTTGTGATTTTAGTTTCCTATACGAATAGGTGAAGCGGTTACCGGTGACGCAATAAAATAGCCTAAGGTTTGGTCGCCATCAATGGTGCTTTGCGGATTGCCCAAGGATAAACCGTAAAACGGATGGGCGCCATTAACTAAACTTTTCATAGCCCGGAGTATGACTTTAAAATAGTTGAAATTTTCACGGTCAATATGGAAAAACAAAATTATCCAATCTTCATCTTTGTTAAAATATTCATCGGTTATACTGATGGTTTTTTCTTGTCGGTTATAAGTCATATCGGACATGACCGAAAAACGGGATTCCAATCCGGAATTAGGGTCTTGGGGTTGCATAATAATCAAATAGTAATCTTCTTGTGCGGGTGGATCGTCAAATTGCATTTTGAGGTAATAGACATTAGGATCTTCTTCCGTCGGGACAGAAATAACTCTGTCCAGATTAACTTTAGTTGTCATGGTTTTGGTTGAAGTCAAATGATGACCTTGTGCCATGATATCAAGTCTATATTTGTGTCCTTCAAGTCCGGGAAGATTGGTTTTGTAATTTTCAGTGGCGTTGTCATAGGCAAAATGTATGGTATCGCCGGTGGTTAGATCTATAATTTTGACATCGGCATCGGTAATTTGTTCGTGGTTGGTAATCGGTTGGTAAATATCTTTACTTTTGGTAACTCGCACATAGCTGACAAAAGGAAAGTCGGACAAAATAGCTTCTACCGATAGTTTTTGTTCGCTGTTTTCGGGGTGTAAAATGACCTTTTTTTCGCAGGCATTGAACAGCCAAAGCATGGTGATGAAGATGGTGAATTTTGATTTCATAGGTAAATAATATTAACAACTCCGTAAAGATACAAATCTTTTTTAGTTTACAGACGTGTCCAAAACAAACCTTTGAGATTAGAGCGCATTTTTTTTAATTTGATTAAAAAATACATGTTTTCAAAGAAGGAAAAACTTGCCAAGGCGAACATTACCCAATATAAAACCGGATGAAATCCCCAAGTAAATAGCAAGACAAAAAACAGCCCTTGAATGACACCGTTTAGTTTAGAGGAAATTAAATGTAAGCTTGAAATTTCATTAAATTTTAACAAAGCAAAAATATCAATAAAAAGGTAGTAGAATATCAACAGATAAAAACTGTATTGGTAATGTTGTAAAACATCCCATTTTAAATGCATCAGACCATACATTCCGGCAAGATACATGGCAAAATCGGCTAATGAATCCAGTTTGGCACCAAATTTAGTTTGCATGTTGAAATGACGGGCAATAAATCCGTCCAAAGCATCTGTAAACATATTGATGACAAACCAATAAAAAAACAAGTTTTCATAGCCGGCATAGGCAACATAAAACAAAAACGGCACCGATAAAAGCCGGTATAATGATAATAAATTAGGCAGATTATAGATGTTTTCTTTAGTCGTATCCAAAAGTTTGTCTTTGATTCGATAAAGATAAGAAAATTTTAGTTTATGTAACAAAAAAAATCAAGCGACCGAAGGTTCCGGTCGCTTGATAAGTGCAAAAGCATCTTTTTATATAACAACACAATTAACTTTTGCACTTTTACACTAAACACACACTAAATATTATGAAAAAAACTACTTTTCATAAACGACGAAGCTTACATTAGAATCGACTAAATTGCCACTAATATCCCA
>JALVEJ010000091.1 GCA_027031025.1 Flavobacteriales bacterium
GGTCAAAAACGGTATAATCGTCGTGATCGACATTGCCGAAATATTCATTTCCACCTGTGATGTGTTGATAATTCACGCTGCGTTTAAACACCGTGTAATACTGATACAAATGTTGCCCGTAACCAAAATAGGATAGCAACATGATGCCGAGTGTTAAGGTAATTTTTTTCATTTTAATTAAAATTTAGGTTAATAATAATTCATCAAATTTTTATTATATTTGATGTCGTAAAATTAATTGTAAGGGGTGGTTAATTAACAATTTAGCAGTAATCTAAGTGTAACCCGAAGTGTACTCAAAGTGTACTTTTTTACTATTTTTCTAAATATTTTTGTGGGGGGAGAAATTTTACCGATTAATTTTAATTTTAATTTTTATGAGAAAGAAGTTTGCGAAAAATATCATCGTTTTATTTGTATTTTTTTATGCATTTATTGGATATGCACAAGAGGTTTTGCAACTCAAAAAATCTTTGAATCAAGCTCAAAATGATGAAAAAATACGCTTGTATCTTCAACTGGTTGATGTTTATTTGCAACAACATAATTTAGATTCGGCAAAATATTATAATAATCAAGCCGTAATTTATGCCAAATCCACAGGAAAAGAAAAATGGTTATCAAAGATTTATTATAAATTCGGTGATATTCAGTATTATACCGGTAAATATGAACAAGCCAATCGCAGCTATATTCGAGCACAAAACATCAGTTTAAAATACCATGACACTTTGACTTTTGTTGATTTGTTGATTGAGCGTGGTTATATTTACATAGCTTGGCAAAAAAACGATTCTACTTTGCTTTTAATGAATAAAGCCATTAAGTTTTCACAAAAAGTTAATTATCAAAAAGGACTGGCAAGAGCATCATTGGTCATCGGTAATATTTATCACGGCTTAAATAAACATCAAAAAGCCCTGGAATTTTATTACAAAACCTTAAAAGCCGCTCAAAATATTTCAAATAAAAAAGGAATTGGGATTGCTTACTCAAATATCGGCATGTGTTATTTGGAAATGCATCAAGATGATGCAGCTATTGAAAATTTAAAAAAATCCATAGCTATCTTAAACGATGTTCCGGATAGTTACATTCAAACCGGTAATAGTTATGATGATTTGGCAATTATTTACTCTAGAAAAGGGAATGCAAAACTTAGTCGTCAGTATTATACTAAAGCATTGGATATTTTTAAGAAAAAGGGGAATAAGGAAGACATTGCAGTCGGCTACAATGTAGTTGCAGAATGTTTATCCAATTTAGACAGATATGCCGAAAGCAATCAGTATTTAGACTCTGCCATATCTATTGCAAAAAACATCAAATTCGGTTTAATGCTTCAAAAATCTTATAAATCATATGCCGAGAATTTAAGGCATTTGCATCAATATAATAAAGCTTACACATTTTTGGACAAGCATAATCAAGTAAAAGACTCGCTGCAATCGGAACAATTTCATAAACAATTGGCAGAAATGGATGTTAAATATAAATCTCTGGAAAATCAACGCAGAATTGAGCAATTAGAGCACAAGCGTAAACTAGACAAAGCCCGTTTTCGAATATTACTGATTTCCGGTATCAGTCTTATTCTTTTGTTATTGGTGGTTGCCTACAACATTGTTCAAAAACGAAAAAAACAAAAAGAAATAGCCGAATTGGAACTGGAAAAATCTCGAATTCGCACACAAAGTCTATCAGAACAACTGGAACTAAAAAATAAACAGCTGACCACACACGCTTTAAACATGATGCAAAAAAACAAATTATTATCCGATTTGGAAAATCATATAAGCGCTATTATCAGTAAAATTGAAGGTGAGGGCAAAACCGAGCTCAAAAAACTCAAACGTGAAGTAAAACACCTGCTGAATTCCGAAAAGGATTGGGATACCTTTAAAATATATTTTGAACAAGTAAACAAAGACTTTTTATCTAAACTCAAACTAATCAATCCCAATTTAACCCAAACCGATATACGCTTGGCTACTTTACTCAAATTAAACATGACCAATAAAGAAATAGGTTCTATCTTAAACATTACGCACCAAAGTGTCAGAAATGCCTTGTATCGACTAAAAAATAAATTAACATTGGAGCCTGAAATTGATTTACGGGATTTTGTAGCAACTTTATAAATTGTTCGTATAAAAACTTATTAACTTGTTTGGTTTATATACTATATTCAATTAAAAAAGCGAAACGATAAATATTTACATACATAAAATTTATTATTTTTTACAAAAAGCATCTCTTGCTCAAAACACTTAAAAATGTTAATTTTTTCAATATCTTTTACAAAAAATTAGTTTTATTTAACAAAAATTTATTACTAAAACTTGACAAAGGGGGAAGTATTGTTGTATATTTGCCCGCTAATTTGTTGAATGGTAGCACAAAAAACATTCAACTTCAATTAAAGAAAACATATGAAATTATCGCAATTTGATTTTAACTTACCCCCCGAATTACTTGCCGAATACCCGGCAGATTGCAGAGATGAGTCGCGCTTAATGGTTGTACACAGAGATACCGGCAAAATAGAACATAAACTATTTAAAGATGTTTTAGATTATTTTGATGAAGACGATGTTATTGTACTTAATAATACAAAAGTTTTTCCAGCCCGTTTATACGGCAATAAAGAAAAAACCGGCGCTAAAATAGAAGTTTTTTTATTGAGAGAATTAGACCCAACCACCCGACTTTGGGATGTTATGGTCGATCCGGCTCGTAAAATCCGCATAGGAAACAAATTATTTTTTGATGAAAACGAAACATTGGTTGCCGAAGTAATAGACAATACTACTTCCAGAGGACGAACTTTAAGATTCTTGTATGATGGCACTTATGAAGAATTCAGAAAAAAATTGAAGGAATTAGGACAAACCCCTCTGCCAAAATACATTAAACGTCCGCCAACAGAAGAAGACAAAGAACGGTACCAGACTATTTTTGCCAAACATGAAGGTGCCGTTGCAGCCCCTACGGCAGGCTTACATTTTTCCAAACATTTGTTAAAACGGCTGGAAATCAAAGGCGTACATCTGCCCGAAATAACCCTTCATGTTGGTATCGGCACATTTAGTCCGGTAGAGGTGGAAGACTTGTCCAAACATAAAATGGACTCCGAACAATTTTTTATTGAAGATAGTGTCGCTGAAACCGTCAATAGAGCCATTGATCAAAAAAAACGAATTTGCGCAGTGGGAACTACAGTTATCCGCTCTCTAGAATCATCCGTAACCGCTGATAACTATTTAAGACCTTTTCAAGGTTGGACGAACAAATTTATATTTCCACCCTACGATTTTAAAATAGCCAATGCTTTGATTACCAATTTTCATACACCAAAATCCACTTTATTAATGTTGGTAGCAGCCTTTGGAGGTTACGATTTAATAATGGAAGCCTACCAAGAAGCCATTAAAGAAAAATATAGATTTTATTCCTATGGTGATTCTATGTTAATTATATAATTTTTTGGCTCTATGTTGTTTTGTGTGGGTAATAATAAATCAGGTTCAAAACCATGTAATCATGACTATTTTATTTTCAAATTATTTCACCCCTTCGGGGTTTATGATTTTCAACGTCATAAATTTTCTATAATAATGTCACCCCTTCGGGGTTCAATGGTGTTTTTTATTGCTTAATCTATAAATATATCACCCCTTCGGGGTTCAATAGTGTTGTTTTTTATTGTTTTATATATTAAATATATCACCCCTATGGAGTTCTTTATATATGAAGCCCGAAGGGCTGAAATTATTGTAATAAAACCATTAAAACAGAATCATAGAAACCCCGAAGGGGTGGCATTATTGTTTAAGGTATTATTTGTTACCCGCCAAAATCGAT
>JALVEJ010000092.1 GCA_027031025.1 Flavobacteriales bacterium
TATAGCTTCGCCACCCATTTTGGCAACGAATTTATTAGGGTCGTTGTTTTCCAAATATTCGTTATCAGCCGGCAATCTTTCCAATACTTCCTGATATTCCTCTTCGGTCAAAAATTGCATTTTTTGTATCGGATTTCCTTCTGCATCAACAGCAGGACCGGGGTTAATTACTACGTAACGTTCGTAGTAAACAATCATTTCCAGTTTCTTGGTAGGTAAACCGAGCAAATAGCCTATTTTATTGGGCAAAGAACGGAAATACCAAATATGCACCACCGGCACTACCAATTCAATATGACCGACACGTTCTCTTCTGACTTTCTTTTCGGTAACTTCAACGCCACAACGGTCACAAACAATGCCTTTATATCTGATACGTTTGTATTTACCACAAGCACATTCATAATCTTTTATAGGGCCGAAAATGCGTTCACAAAACAACCCGTCTCTTTCTGGTTTATGAGTTCTATAGTTGATAGTTTCCGGTTTTAAAACTTCACCACGCGACGCTTTTTTGATACGTTCGGGGGATGATAAACCAATGGAAATTCTATCAAACTTAATAGTTGTATATTTTTTCTTTTTTGCCATAATTATTGCTTGTATTAAAATTTATCTGTTTTGTTTTTTTCCAAAACATCATTACCTTCTTTATCTTCCAGACGGACATCGAGTCCCAGACCTTTCAATTCGTGCATCAACACATTAAAGGATTCGGGGATACCGGGTTCAGGCATGGTTTCACCTTTAACGATTGATTCGTAAGCTTTGGTTCGTCCCATGACATCATCGGATTTGATGGTTAACATTTCTTGAAGCGTATGAGATGCCCCATAAGCTTCTAATGCCCAAACTTCCATCTCACCGAGACGCTGACCACCGAATTGTGCTTTACCACCCAAAGGTTGTTGTGTAATCAACGAGTAAGGTCCAATGGAACGGGCATGCATCTTGTCATCAATCATGTGACCGAGTTTCAGCATATATATTACGCCAACCGTGGCGGGTTGGTCAAAACGCTCACCGGTGCCGCCGTCATACAAATAGGTTTCACCAAATTCGGGTAAACCGGCTTCTTTGGTTAAAGCAATGATATCATCTTCTGAGGCACCGTCAAAAATGGGGGTAGCGAATTTTTTACCGGTTTTAAGACCAATCCAACCCAATACGGTTTCATATATCTGACCAATATTCATACGGGAAGGTACGCCAAGTGGATTTAATACGATATCGACCGGTGTGCCATCTTCCATAAACGGCATGTCTTCACGACGGACAATCTTGGCAACAATACCTTTGTTTCCGTGGCGTCCCGCCATTTTATCTCCTACTTTTAATTTACGTTTTTGAACGATAAAGATTTTGGCCAGTTTTAAAATTCCAGGAGGTAATTCATCACCGACACTGATGGCAAATTTCTCACGTCTTAAATTACCTTTCAATTGATTAACCCTGATTTTATAATTGTTAATCAATTCGGATATCAATTCATTTAAATGTTTGTCGGTAGTCCATGTTCCCATAGTCAAATGCTCGAAATCTTGAACGGCACTTAACATTTTGAGAGTGAACTTTTTACCTTTCGGGAAGATATCTTTTCCCAAATCATTTTTGACACCTTGCGCCGTTTTACCATTGACCAAAGCAAATAGCTTTTCAATCAATTTTTGACGCAAAGCTTCATATTTAGCTTCAAAATCTCTTTCGAGTTCTTCTATTTTAACTTTATCTTGTGCCGTTTTGCGACGGTCTTTAATAGAACGGGAAAATAATTTTTTATCGATAACTACACCTCTTAAAGATGGTGAAGCTTTTAATGACGCATCTTTAACGTCACCAGCTTTGTCACCGAAAATAGCCCGTAATAATTTTTCTTCGGGTGTCGGGTCCGACTCTCCTTTCGGGGTTACTTTACCGATTAAAATATCGCCCGGTTTTACTTCGGCACCGATACGAATCATACCATTTTCGTCCAAATCTTTGGTCGCTTCTTCACTGACATTGGGAATATCATTGGTCAATTCTTCTTGACCTAATTTGGTATCCCTTACTTCCAAAGCATGTTCAACAATATGTAATGAAGTGAAATAATCTTTTCTTACGACATCTTCCGAAATAACAATAGCATCCTCAAAGTTATAGCCATTCCAAGGCATAAATGCTACACGCAAGTTACGACCTAATGCCAATTCACCTTTATCGGTTGCATAGCCTTCGGTCAGAACTTGTCCTTTGGTTACACGGTCACCTTTTTTAACGATAGGCGTTAAGTTGATGGTTGTATTTTGATTGGTTTTTCTAAATTTTACCAACTCATAAACTTTCTCATCGTCGTCAAAACTAACCAAACGTTCTTCTTCGGTGCGGTCATACTTGATAACAATTTTTTTAGCATCGACATAAGTTACAACCCCTTCACCTTCGGCATTAATCAAAATACGGGAATCTTGAACCAATTTTCTTTCCATACCGGTTCCTACTATTGGCGCTTCAGGCGTCAATAACGGGACGGCTTGCCGCATCATGTTTGAGCCCATTAAGGCACGGTTAGCATCATTGTGTTCCAAAAACGGAATCAAAGAAGCCGAAATAGAGGCAATTTGATTGGGTGCCACATCCATATAGTTGACTTCTTCTTTATCCACAACCGGAAAGTCACCTTCTTCACGTGCTACCAAATGGTCGGGTATGATGTTTCCTTCATCATCGGTTGGGGTCTCCGCTTGGGCAATTTTCATACCTTCTTCTTCTTCTGCCGTTAAATATTTAATAGGCTGATCATATTTAACTTTGGCATCTTCAACCTCACGATAAGGGGTTTCGATAAAGCCCATATCATTGATTTTGGCATAAACCGCCAAAGATGATATCAAACCGATATTCGGTCCTTCGGGCGTTTCTATAGGACATAAACGTCCGTAATGGGTATAATGCACATCACGCACCTCAAATCCGGCGCGTTCTCTGGATAAACCACCCGGTCCTAAAGCTGATAAACGCCGTTTGTGTGTAATTTCGGATAACGGGTTGGTTTGATCCATAAATTGAGACAACTGATTGGTCCCAAAGAAAGATTTGATAACCGATGACAGTGTTTTGGCATTGATTAAATCAATGGGCGTAAACACTTCATTGTCACGAACATTCATGCGTTCTCTAATGGTTCGAACCATACGTGCCAAACCTACTCCAAATTGTTGTGACAACTGTTCACCTACCGTTTTGACACGTCTGTTGGACAAGTGATCAATATCATCGACTTCGGTTTTTGAATTGATTAACTCAATCAATTGCTTAGTAATGGTAATGATATCCTCTCGTGTTAAGACTTGCACATCAAGCGGGATATCCAAACCTAATTTTTTGTTAATTCTGTAACGACCGACTTCTCCTAGACTGTAACGTTGGTCAGAAAAGAATAATTTGTCAATGATACCACGTGCTGTTTCATCATCCGGCGGATCGGCATTTCGTAATAATCTATAGATATATTCAACCGCTTCGCTCTCAGAGTTGGTTGAATCTTTTTGTAAAGTATGGTAAATAATTGCAAAATCAGATTGGGATATATCTTCTTTATGCAATAGAATGGTCTTGGCACCGGAATCTAAAATATCTTGTATGTGTTCTTTTTCGATAACGGTGTCACGGTCTAAGATAATTTCATTACGCTCAATAGACACGACTTCGCCGGTATCTTCATCCACAAAATCTTCATGCCAAGTTTTTAATAGTCGTGCTGCTAATTTTCGACCTATCACTTTTTTCAAACCGGTTTTAGAGACTTTAACTTCGTCTGCCAAGTCAAAAATTTCCAAAATATCTTTATCGCGTTCGTAACCGATGGCTCTCAGTAAGGTAGTAATAGGTAATTTCTTTTTCCGGTCGATATAGGCATACATGACATTGTTGATGTCTGTTGCAAATTCTATCCATGAACCTTTAAAGGGAATAATCCGGGCTGAATACAATTTAGTTCCGTTGGTATGTACGGATTGTCCGAAAAACACACCCGGTGAGCGGTGTAATTGCGAAACGATAACACGTTCGGCACCATTGATGACAAAAGTTCCGCGCGGTGTCATATAGGGGATGTTGCCCAAATAAACGTCTTGGACAACTGTTTCAAATTCTTCATGTTCCGGATCGTTACATTCCAATTTAAGGCGTGCTTTGAGTGGCACGCTGTAAGTTAAACCACGCTCAATACATTCGTGGATAGAATAGCGCGGCGGATCGACAAAGTAGTCAAGGAATGATAACTCAAATTGGTTTCGGGTATCGGTAACCGGAAAATTGTCTTGAAAAGTTTTGTATAAACCCTCATTGTTTCTATTTTCGGGTTTGGTTTCCAATTGAAAAAAATCTTGAAAGGATTTTAATTGGATGGCTAACAAATCCGGGTATTCCGGAATGTTTTTAACAGATGAAAAATTGATTCTGTTATTAGTATCCTTTGTAGGAAGTTCTTTGTTAGTATTTGTCATATCGGTAGGACAAAATTAAAGGTTATCAAAATGTTAAAACAGCTGAAAATCAGCACAAAAAGAGCGTTACATATTTTATATGCAAAATGGTTTAGGTCTATCCCGAGACTGATCGGGAAGACCTAAACCAAAAAAATATGCTATGTTAGAACTACTTAAGCTCTACTTCGGCACCGGCTTCTTCTAAAGATTTTTTGATGCCTTCGGCTTCATCTTTAGAAACACCTTCTTTAACAGGTGCAGGAGCACTGTCGACTACCGCTTTGGCTTCTTTAAGACCTAATCCGGTTAACTCTTTTACTAATTTAACAACTGCTAATTTAGAAGAGCCGGGAGCTTTAAGAATAACATCAAATTCGGTTTTTTCTTCAGCGCCTTCTTCGCCACCGCCTGCTGCGGGACCTGCTACTGCTACTGCAGCTGCTGCTGGTTCTATGCCGTATTCTTCTTTCATAATATCGGCTAATTCGTTAACTTCTTTTACAGTTAAGTTAACTAATTGTTCTGCTAATGCTTTTAAATCTGCCATTTTCTATCGTTTTTATAGTTTAAAAATTAATTTTTAAGTAATAAGTATTTATTCAGACTTCTCTGATAAAGTTTTCAAAATACCTGCAAGCTTACCACCACCTGATTTAAGTGCGGATATAACATTTTTAGCAGGGGATTGTAACAATCCGATTAATTCGCCAAGCAATTCCTCTTTTGACTTGATATTAACTAAAGTATTAAGTTGGTCATCACCTATATAAATAGACTCTTCAATCCAAGCACCTTTTAATACAGGTTTTTCAGATTTTTTTCTAAAATTTTTAATGATTTTTGCAGGTTGATTGCCAACATTGGACAACATCAAAGCTGAATTGCCTTTTAAAATATCTCGTAAATCACCAAATTCTTTATTTGATTGATCCATTGCTTGCTGCAACATCGTATTTTTTACAACTTGCAATTTGACATCACTACCATAACAAGCACGGCGTAAATCAGAAGTAATTTGGGCATTTAACCCTAAGATATCCACGATATATATAACCTCGTAATCGGACAATTTTTGGGTTAGTTCTTCTATTAATTGAGCTTTTTGTTCTCTTGTTCTCATCGATTGAATTTTTTGGGTCTTAATTAGACACTTTTAGGATCCACTTTAATACCTGGACTCATGGTTGATGACAAACTGATACTCTTCATATACGTGCCTTTGGCAGCCGAAGGTTTCAGTTTGTTTAAAGTGGTAATTAGTTCTGCGGCATTTTCTTTCAATTTATCGGCAGTAAAAGATTTTTTACCGATAGCTGCATGAACAATACCGGTTTTATCCACTTTAAAGTCGATTTTACCGGCTTTGACTTCTTTAACCGCTTTACCGACTTCCATAGTAACCGTTCCGGTTTTAGGATTAGGCATCAAGCCACGCGGTCCTAAAATTCGTCCTAAAGGTCCTAATTTTCTCATAACAGCAGGCATGGTGATAATAACATCGACATCGGTCCAACCACCTTTAATTTTATCAAGGTATTCGTCCAATCCGACATAATCGGCACCGGCTGCTTTTGCTTCTTCTTCTTTATCAGGTGTAACCAATGCTAATACTTTTTTATCTTTTCCGGTTCCGTGCGGTAAGGTTACCACACCACGCACCATTTGATTAGCTTTTCGCGGGTCAACACCTAATCTTACAGCAATATCAATAGATTCATCAAAATTAGCATTAGAAATTTCTTTCACTAATTTTGTAGCTTCTTCCAAAGAATAAACTTTGTTTTTATCTAATTTTGATAATGCTTCTCTTCTTTTTTTGCTTAATCTTGCCATTTTCTAAAATCGTTTTAATTAAAAGGATTATCACCGTCAATAGTTAATCCCATTGACCTTGCGGTTCCAGCTACCATCTTCATAGCCGACTCTACACTAAATGCGTTTAAATCGGGCATTTTGTCTTCTGCAATTTGTCTGACTTGTTCCCAAGTGACACTGCCTACTTTTTTTCGGTTCGGTTCGCCGGATCCTTTTTTGATTTTAGCCGCTTCCATTAATTGGACGGCAGCGGGTGGCGTTTTAACGACAAAATCAAAAGATTTGTCTTTATAAACATTAATGGCTACAGGCAACACTTTACCCATTTTGTCTTGCGTTCTGGCATTAAATTGCTTGCAAAACTCCATGATATTAACGCCTGCGGCACCTAATGCGGGTCCAACCGGTGGCGAAGGATTCGCTTGACCTCCCCGAATTTGTAATTTAATTACTTTACTTATTTCTTTTGCCATTTCTGATATGTTTTTTACAAAAAAAACTATTATTGTGGAAGCTTAATAGTTTAATATGCGTAACAGTTTATACTTTTTTAACTTCAAAAAATCCTAATTCCAAAGGTGTTTTTCGGCCAAAAAATTTAACCATTACGGTAACTTTTTTGCGATCTTTATTCACCTCTTCAATAGTTCCGTCAAAACCTTTAAAAGGTCCATCAGTGACAGTAACAGCGTCTCCAACCTTATAAGGTATAACGATATTATCATCATTCATAGCCAATTCGTCAAGCTTACCTAAAATACGATTTACTTCTTTTTTGCTCAAAGGCATAGGGTCACCACCTTTGACACCGCTTAAAAAGCCCATTACACCGGGTATGGATTTAATGACGTGCGGTAATTCGCCGGACAAATTAGCCTCTATGTATATGTAACCCGGAAAAAGGGTTTTATCTTTTTGAATGCGTTTTCCATTTCTAATTTGAACCACTTTTTCGGTAGGCACCAAAATATCACCAACGTAATCTTCTAAATTATTACGTTGAATTTCGTTTTCAATGAGCTTTTGTATTTTGGCTTCTTTGCCGCTAATGACTTTAACGACATACCATTTTTTAACTTGATCACTCATCTAATTTTAGCTTTTTATTAGCTTATAATAAGCTTGCAATACATATCTGAATACGTAATCGACAGCAGCAATAAATATGGAGAAAATAGCAGAAAATACCGCTACTACAATGGTCATTTTATACACTTCATCCCATTTGGGCCAAACGACATGATTGGTTAATTCTTCGTAAGCGCCTTTTACATATTCTATAAATTGTTTAAGCATTGCTTTAATTTTAAATATTGAAACATCTTGTGCACGGGTGGAGAGACTCGAACTCCCGACACCCGGTTTTGGAGACCGGTGCTCTACCAACTGAGCTACACCCGTTTAAACGGATACCAAATTAAGTATCCTAATTTATAGAGAATTTGAAGCCCTGATAAGGACTTCAAATTCTCAAATAAAATTTATATGATAGAACTTAAATTTAGTCTAAAATTTCGGTTACTTGACCGGCACCTACCGTTCTACCTCCTTCACGGATTGCAAAACGCAAACCTTTGTTGAGAGCTACGGGGTAAATCAATTCTACTTCAATGGTCAAGTTATCGCCGGGTAATACCATTTCAACACCTTCGGGCAAATGAATTTCACCGGTAACGTCAGTTGTTCTCAAATAGAACTGCGGACGATAGTTGTTGTGGAACGGTGTATGACGACCACCTTCTTCTTTTTTCAAGATATAAACCTCAGCTTTGAATTTTTTGTGAGGTGTGATAGTTCCGGGAGCAGCGATAACCATACCACGACGGATTTGGTTCTTATCGATACCACGTAATAACAAACCTACGTTATCACCGGCTTCACCGCGATCCAAAATTTTACGGAACATTTCAACTCCTGTAACAACTGAAGTTAATTTTTCGTTGCTGATACCTAAAATTTCAACAGGATCACCTGTGTTGATAACACCGGTTTCAATACGACCGGTAGCAACCGTTCCACGACCGGTGATTGAAAATACGTCTTCGATAGGCATCAAGAAAGGTTTATCGGTGTCTCTTTCGGGTTCAGGAATCCATTCATCAACGGCATCCATCAATTCTTCAACGGTTTTAACCCATTTTTCTTCTCCGTTCAAAGCACCAAGTGCAGAACCTTGAATAACAGGCGTATTATCACCGTCATATTCATAGAAACTCAACAAATCGCGAATTTCCATATCAACTAATTCCAACAATTCTTCATCGTCAACCATGTCCACTTTGTTCATGAAAACAACAATTCTAGGCACCCCTACCTGACGTGCTAAAAGAATGTGTTCACGGGTTTGAGGCATAGGGCCGTCAGTGGCAGCAACAACTAAGATTGCACCGTCCATTTGAGCAGCACCGGTAACCATGTTTTTAACGTAGTCGGCGTGACCCGGACAGTCAACGTGTGCATAGTGTCTTTTTTCGGTTTCGTATTCTACGTGAGCCGTATTAATAGTAATCCCTCTTTCTTTTTCTTCGGGAGCATTATCAATAGCATCAAAGTCTTTTTTTTCAGCAAGACCTTTTTTTGCTAAAACTTCTGTAATTGCAGCGGTCAATGTAGTTTTACCGTGGTCAACGTGACCAATGGTACCTATATTAACGTGCGGTTTGGTTCTTTCGAATTTTTCTTTAGCCATAATACTAATTTTTAATCTTTATTTTTTTACTTTATTAAGCTCTCCTTAGAGCCAATGACGGGATTTGAACCCGTGACCTCTTCCTTACCAAGGAAGCGCTCTACCCCTGAGCTACATCGGCCTTACGGTAGAGCGGGAGACGGGATTCGAACCCGCGACATTCAGCTTGGAAGGCTGATGCTCTACCAACTGAGCTACTCCCGCAAAAAGCTTTGTTCACTTTCCGGTTGCCGAAGCACCCGAACATCGCCGGGAGAGCCACTCCCTTTTTTTTGTGGTGAGGGAAGGATTCGAACCTCCGAAGCTTGCGCAGCAGATTTACAGTCTGCCCTCGTTGGCCACTTGAGTACCTCACCAAATTATTAATATTTCAATAAAGAGCCGATGGAGGGACTCGAACCCACGACCTGCTGATTACAAATCAGCTGCTCTAGCCAGCTGAGCTACATCGGCATCACGCTCTTGTAACGGGTTGCAAATTTATAAACAAATTTTTAAACTGCAAAGAAAAAAACAAGTATTTTTTTAAAAATATTTTTTAGCCGTTTTGGCTTTGGCAAAAGTAAAGGATTTATTAAATATCACCAAATGATTTTTTTATTTTTTAGAACTTTTACTATATGATTTATACATTAATATTATTAAAAGAATTATAAAACAACAAAACAACACAAAAACCGTCAGCCATTTTAATTGATTGGCAATTGAAGTCAGCTTGACCATTTGTAATGATATATCAGGATAAGTCTGCAAAAAATATATGACACCAATGTTTTCAATTAGATCAAACAAACTAATCAAAAATGATAAGTAAATTAATAATTTAAAGTCAAATTGTAATTTATGGAGAACCGTATTAATTAATATGGCATAAACAAACCCGTAGATTATTAAGTATGGTATGTCTACAAATATTGTTGATAACATATATATATGACGTCCTTTTTGTCCTAAATTTGTTAAGGTTTGAATCACATAAGCAGTATTAAAGCCGAACTGCAAGTCAAAAATGTTACTAAAATCAATATCCGAACCATCTAATAAAGCCGGAAAAAAGGGAAAAACAACCAAATTAATTATTACAATTAACAATAATCCGGCAATTAAGTTCTTTTTTGTAGATAACCGATTAATAAATGAATACATCAATGGATTTTTTTAAAACTTTTATTAACAATTCTCCACCGATTGGTATCGGGTATCAAAGTCAAAACATCTGAGTAAGAGGCATTGGGATACTTAAAAATGGTTCGTGCCGTTGCCATTTGCGATTTTATTGAAACATCTTGTATTTTGGTTTCGGGATTTTGCGGTCCGTCATTCGTCACGTTATCTAAATATTGCTTTAAGTTGATACTGACAATGGTGTCTGATTTGTTAGTAAATAAACGGGCATCGGGATGAAAAACCTTGCTTAATTTGGCAACATCAGCTTGTTTTCTGCCATCAAAATAATCTGATAGGGTTTGTTCAACAGACAAATATGGGTTGGGGCGTTCTAAAAAGGACCGCAATACTTTATTATATTCTGAAACGGCATTGATATAAGGAAAATGACCTTCGTTATGAAAGGTATACACTTCGGCATCGGGATAAAGTTGTCGAAGTTGCCGTCGCAAGGACTTTGAAATCAACGGATCGTTATCCGACTCAAAAATCAATTTGGGAATACGTTTGTATTGATATTGACAAGGATTAAACACAAACATATCGACCACAACTTTGTAACGGGCTATTAGACCTTTTTTGCTAAAAGGCAAAGAGGGTAAAAAGGCTGCCAGCAGACTATCATGATGGGCTGCCGGCAACAATTTTTCGTCTAATGATTTTTCGCCGAATTTACCAACAACTATTTCGGGTAGCCAAGAGACAATTTTAAATTTGGTTTGATTTTCGGTTACTAATTCATCATTTGGCGGAAAGGTGTTGCCGAAAACCGCTTTTTCGACTCTTTCGGGCATGGTTTTAACCAAATATTGAGCGATATAACCGCCCATGGAAGTGCCAACCACATAAAATTTATCAACCTTTTCTTGATTGAGAATGGCTTCCAAACCGGTTTTGACGGCTTGCAGATTGTCAATCTCGTCCGGTAAGGTATAAGTAATAATTTTATAATCCTTTTCGAACGCTGCAACTTGTTGCCACCATAAATCATACGCACCGCCCATGCCGTGGCATAATAAAATGGTATGCTCACCTTTGCCACCTGAGAAATACTTCCAATCAACCCCATTAACTGTAATGGTTTTAACCGGTTTTTTGTAAAAGGCGCTTAGCTGTTGTGCCGGAAGATCATTTTTTTTATAAAGTTTGAAAAAATCTGCTTTTTTGGCAGGAATTTGATACAAGATAACCAATAGAACAACGACCGATAAAAGGAAGTAAAACATTTTTGATATCATGATTTTTTAGCAACAAAAGTAACAAAGTGTGTGTGTAAAACCAAGATTTTTAACATTTTAAGTATGTTTGGCTAATTGATAAGCAATTTTCTTAACCTCTGCCGCCCACTCATGCCTCGATTTGTTGTCGTCAAAGGTTTTCCAAGGGATGGGTTTACCGAAAGTGATATTTAAATGCTAATACTGTTTGCTGAATTTTGGAATAAATATTTTAATAATTGTAATATCTTCCGGTCTGAACTTTTTAGAATTTGATGTTATCCACACTATAAAAGTTATAATTATTACCAAAACTTTTTAGGATAAATATTTAGACCAAAGCCCAAGTAGTTACCTGACTGTTCAAACGTGCCATTTATCTCTGTGTATGGTCGATTTTTGATTCCTTTAATTTTAATGTTGCCTTGCCACATATTGTGAAAACTTTTGTTGTAATATAAATAGGGTTGAAATAATACAAATTTTGTTGGCAAATACATCCCAAAACCAAATTCTAAATCAAAGTAAAACCAATTTCCTGCTCAGGATAGGTTAGGAAAATTTCAATGGTATCTTTCAAATCATAGGCAATTCCACCATACTCTTTATAATAGCCCGGATTGACACTCGCATAAACAAATAATTTCTTATAAACTAAATAATTCAATCTAATAGGAATATACATCACCACATCATCACTACTTGATTCTATAATAAAATCATTTCCATAAGGACTATGAGTTTGGTCATAATCAATATGATATCTTTGTTTTTCATGGATATATCTGATTCCAAAACCGGTTTTTACTATAAAGCGTTTATTATGATAGACATTAAGACTCAAGCCCAGATTAAATGAAGGAGTTTTCATATGATACACAGTTACAGGGCTGTCTGTAACGCCATAATTCGTTTTACCTTTGTCATATTCCACAAATACGCCATTTACGCCCCATAAGGCGTAATCTTTTATAAAATCTGATTGCGCATTGGATTTTAAAATCATAAAAAACAGTACCGGCAATATGCCGATACCGTTTTTTAATTAAATTAATAAGGAATAAATGTACCATCTGTAAAATCTAATTTAAATCGTTTATGATTATGTGAATAAAAATAACCCCATAAGTTGTCATTTTCTATATACAGACCGTTAAACTCAATTGCGCCTCGTGAAGGATCGGGAAACCTATGTTTCCACTTTGTTTTAGCTCTATTATGTTTTTCGCTATAATGGATATTTTTGTCAAAGGTGACAATGTTAGCACTACCACAATCACCAACAGCAGCCTCTCCGTCCACAGCAGCTTTTATCTCCGACACCTGGTAGCGCCACCAACCGCCCCACCAGCGTTTTTTGATGGTTTTGGCTTTGACTTTGACCTTATTATGTGTGATAGTTACTAAATATTCACTTGGTTCAATAATTCCATTATGGTTTTCGTCATAACTGGATGCCTGAAACTTCTTAACTTTAACAACCCCCTTGATTCTTTTTTTAGTACCAATTGTTCTGTAATCCTGTTCTCTGTTCTGTTTGCCGAAATACAAAAAAGTGAAGTGTTACCATTATCAAAACTTTCGCAATTTTCAAATTTATCAATCGGCACGTCTTTAATGGAAGTAACTCCTGAAATTTGATTCAATGTATTTACGTCACCATCGGTTATTAATACAATACCATCACTATAATATTTTACAATTTGCTGCACTTCTTTATTTCTATACATAAAAGCCCAGTCCGCATTTAATGTTGACAATTCATTTATATCCAGCCCATAAAAAAGTATGTCCGGATCTAATGTTGGCGACAGGTTTGAATCATTCAACCATACGTTTTCAGCTTCAATATACTTAAACAATTGTGACTCAAAATCATACCTATAAT
>JALVEJ010000093.1 GCA_027031025.1 Flavobacteriales bacterium
AATCTATTTTGATTAAAGACGGTTGATTTTCAGGGATATATTTTTCAATTTCGACTTTTAGTTCTTTAGATTGTATCTCTGACATTAGGTTATGGCAACTTGCGGCGCCTTGCGTACCGGGGTGTTTTTTAATGGCGGTTTTGCATATAGCAACAGCTTCTTTTTTGGACCAACGATAGGTATCATTTTCTCCCGGAACGTATTTATCTCCCAATTGATTTAAAACTTTTGCAATATTAAAGTATGCCAAAGCGGAAATGTCGGATTTTTCATACCTTTTGACAAAATTTTGAAGCGATTTAATATATACTTGTTCCTTATCCGGAAAAACAGCGTTGTTATAAACAAATTGCAAACGCTGTAAATCGGTATAGGCAAGTGCGTCAAAGTGTTGTTTGTCATTCAAGCGAAATTGTAAATAAGATTGGTATATTTTTAAGGCTTGATATTGTTTGGATAGCGTATCTTTTGTGTTGATTTTCAACGTTATAAATTTATCGACATCAGATAAAAATTCGGGGTTATCGAGATAGAAATTTTGAGCCGGTGCGGTTAAAGCGTTTTCTTTATTTTCGTAAAATCGAAGGGCTTCGTGAACCAAAACATCATACAATACCGGTTGGTATTTATTGGCTTGGTCGGACAAGTTTAAAATGTCTTTCCAAACTTTGACCGGCATGGTTTTTAAAACTTCGGACTGTTGCAGCGAACGCTTAAAATGCGTATAAACCGCTTTATAAAGGGTGTTTAAATCCCAAGTTCTGAAATCATTGGGATCAACTGCGCTTGCTGTTTCGGTACGGTGGGCGAATTTCCACCGGTTGGCTTGGTAATATTGCCAATAGAGTTGCGCCAAATAACTTTCCAAAATATTTTTAACCGGTGCTTGGCTTGATGCAATTTCCTGTTCAAATTTATGCACAATTTTGAGCTGACTGTCTTCTTCCAATCGCATCATATATTTGGATTGGTAAAGCAATGCCTTGACAATTTGCGGACTGTTGTGTTCTTTTTTAGCTTTGGTATAAATTTCCTTGACCAACTTATAGGCAGATTTGGTTAATCCGTTTTTTTCGTATTTGATGACTTTTTGCCAAAGATCCGGATATGCCGAATAGTGTACTTGCTTCATGCTGTCAATTGATTTTTGAGGAGGATTTTGAGGCGTATCTTGATGGATATTTTGATTTTTAGGACTCGAACAAGCCCATAAAATCATTAAAGGCAAGAGAATAAAACGATACATATTATGTGTTTTTAGTTTTTTATGATTTTTCCAAACAATTTACAACGCCTTTATCATTTATACAAATAAATGAGTCGTAAACCTTAGAAACGTTTAATAAGTTGAATGGTAGTATCCCTTTTTGTGTGTATAGATTAGTTTTCTAAATTGCAAATATAATGAATTTATCACTGTCTTTGAAGGCTTGCAAGAATGGAATGAAGGCTGAGGCGTAGCCGAAGCCGGAATGTATCGAAGCGTCGGTTTATTGAATACTTTGTTTTTAAAATTCTAACCATCATCAATTTATATCCGTGAAAATCAATTATTTCTATTATTTCAGCATTAGCTCCAAGGGAGCTACATTTGTAGCAAAAAGAATTTTAATTAATTTTAGATAAAAATCACATTTTTTTAATTTCTAGTAAGTTATTTTGCTTCTTTATTAATGTGCACAACAATTTTTTAATGTTGTTTTAATTTTTTTATCGTTTTTTATATATTTGTATAATTGTCAAAGTTTATCTGGACATTGTCTCGGGAATCAGAGTGTTAAAATAAAAAAATAAACGGTTGAAACGAACATGATTTTTTTTTATCATAAAATACACACAAGGTTATGATTAAAATAAATTTATGAGAGTTACTGAATGTATTATTTATTAATTATTATTTTTTTAAATAAAATTATTAAACAGATGAAAAATTTAGTGTTATTTTTAACTTGTACATTAGTATTGTTATCCTGTAAAAAGAAAACGGAAAAAGAGGCGCCTGACCAAGAAACTGTGAAAGAATGGCAAATAGGCAAAAATGAATATAATAAAGTTATGGACGGCGAAGAAAGAAACTTTTTAGTGCATGTCCCACAAAGTTATACGGGTGATACACCTGTTCCTTTGCTCTTTATGTTACACGGTTCGTCAGGAACCGGTACAAAATTTTACAATATAAGCGGTTGGGTCCAGAAATCAGAAGAGGAAAATTTTATTGCAGTATTTCCTACGGCACTAAAATATCCAATCGTAGAAAATAATAATAATTTAATTACGAAGTGGAGTATCGATGGTTTAGAAAATCAAATTCCTCCTGGTTATCCTATTAAAGATGATATTCCTTTTTTTAGAGAAATGATAAACTGGTGTGAATCGCAATTTAATATAGATTCCAAAAGAATTTATGTTTCCGGATTCTCTAATGGTGGTGCTTTTGTAAGAACCCGTATTATAGATGAGATGAACGATGTCTTTGCCGCCGCTTCCGGTGGAAATATCGGATTTGAACATACCTTAACAATTACCGGATATATAATGCCGTTTTTCCAAATTATAGGATCCAAAGACGATCATATATTAGATTATTTAGGAATACAAGAGCTACCTTTATATGCAAACGACTTACTGCAAATACCGGAAATAGCAACTCAAATAGATAATTTAAAAGTATCGTTATCCATAGGAGATAGTTACACGGAAAATCAGGTTGTTCCAAAATACAATTTAATCACTTGGGACAATGATTTAACAGGAAGCGGAAACGAATATAAACTGCTGATTGTCAATGATTTGAGACACAAATACCCGAACGGAAACAATAATCCTCACAACGTAAAAGCTACAGATTTTCTTTGGGATTGGTTTATGGAATATGAATTACCATAAAAAAACACATATTTTCGATTTCAAATATCTGTAAAAAACAAACGACCGGAAGCCCGGTCGCTTGAGGTATGTAATGGAGACACATTGAATAATAATTTATTTTTTCTTTTGCATTTTATATCCTAAACACACATTCAAAAACTATTTTTTATAGACTACAAAATGAAATGCCCTATTTACATAGTTTCCGGAAAGGTTAAAAATTAATACTTCAAATTGATTTCCCGGATTGGTTATATAATCTGTATTCGATATAATGGGTGTTCCGTCATATTCGGGAGTTACATTGACGATATAATGATTACTTGTAACGCCAGTAAGTGTAATTTTGTATTTGCCTGTACCTGTTTTCGTTACCGTAAACCCTAAACTTGAACGGTTCGCAATAGGGTTTCCTGATGGGTTAACAAAACCATAAGCATAAGCTTTCATATCTGCATCACCGCTATTTGGTGCCACGAGTTTTTTCATTACTTCTACGTTTCCATTAAACTGTCCGGCATAATTTCCGGTTCCATCAACCACTTCACCATAAACGGCAACTTGTGTGCCTGTGCCGGTGGCATTTATGACGTTATATGAACCGTATTTATTTCCTGTTCCGGTTCCTGACAATTGATTATAACTTCCATAATGATCTCCCGAACCGCTTCCAGAAAGAGTGGAATAATTACCATAATGTGCGCTGTCTCCCAAATTATTTATATAATTATTAACGCCATATTGATCACCGGTTCCTGATCCGGTTAAATAATTAAAGTTTCCATAATGATCGCCCGAACCGCTTCCGGAAAGGCTTGAATAATTACCATAATGTGTGCTGTCTCCTGAATTATTTATATAATTTTTAACGCCATATTGACTACCGGTTCCTGATCCTGATAATTGATTTAAACTTCCAAAATGCTCACCCGAACCGCTTCCGGAAAGGCTTGAATAATTACCATAATGTGTGCTGTCTCCTGAATTATCTATATAATTTTTAACGCCATATTGACCACCGGTTCCTGATCCTGATAATTGATTTAAACTTCCAAAATGCTCACCCGAACCGTTACCAATTAAAAAAGAATAATTGCCATAATGTGCGCTGTCTCCCGAATTATTTATATAATTTTTAACGCCATATTGACTACTGGTTCCTGATCCTGATAATTGATTTAAACTTCCAAAATGCTCACCCGAACCGTCACCATATAAATAAGAATAAATACCATAATGTTCGCCGTTTCCTGAATTAGATATTTTGTTTTTTACGCCATATTGAGAACCAGTTCCTATTCCTAGTATGTCATTAAAACTACCATAATGACTGCCCGAACCGGTACCATATAGTTTGGAATAAAAGCCGTAATGAGAATCTGAATTGGCATTGGAAATATCAGAATATACCCCCTTTTTGTCTCCGGAATCATTTCCTAATTGCTTTACGGTAACTTTTGAAGAGGTTTCAGTAGTGTTAATACCAATAGCCAAATTTCCGGAATGATAAATATTATCGTTAATATCGGTTGGCGGTGTAGAGGTGCCTTCTTTATAAAAATCTGCGTCATCGAGTCCCAAACTTGAAGCATCTACAAAACTTACTTGTCCGGCACCGTTGGTTTGCATGATTTGTCCGGATGTTCCGTCGGTTAGTGGCATAAAATAGGAATCATTAATATTCATACGGCCGTCTTTGTATATAACAAGAGCGTTATGTTTGTTGTTTATCTGTCCGTTACCTATCACGAATAAACGGTCGGAAGTATCCCAAGTAGATGTACTAGCCGGAGCATAAGACGTGTTATAACCTCCCATAGCTATTTCTCCAAATGAATAAGCATTTGTGCCATTTCCTATCGAAATTGAGTTATTTCCGGTTGCTTTTGCTGAAATACCAATTGCGGTAGAAACATCTCCTAATGCTTCGGAATGAAAACCAATTGCGGTTGTGGTTTCTCCTGATGCTTTTGTATCAATTCCCATGGCAAAAGAATTTATACCGATATTATTATTATCCCACTGGCTTCCTGACACGGAACCTACTCTGAAAGCTACTTTTTTAGGATTGAAAAACATGCGTGTCCCCGCACCGGTGACTTCCGAGTCAATATTGATCCCGGAGCCACTTGTTCCGGTAACCAAAAAACCATCTGTACCGTCCACACGAACGGCACCGGCATCTGCTATAATATTTTTTCCGTCACCAGCACCCCCTTGGTCATAAGCTTGGTCCAACGTAGTGCCACCACCGCCACTATTAGAAATGTTGGAAGGCGTCCAATTGGTGCCGTCAAATGTCAAAACTTGTCCGTTGTTGGGTGTAGATGTAGACACCGGCACCCCACGAATGTTATCCACTTGTGTCAAATAACCGTTGTTTGCCACATAAGCATCTACTTGAGCTTCGGTAAGGTGCGTATCGCTGTCGAGGATACTACCACCACCATTTGATAATATAATGGTACTGCCGTTTTTGATTATCGTTTGTAATTCATTGGTAGTACTATGGTCAGCATCATTTACCGCATCGGTAAATGTAGCCGTGATATTACCTAATCCGTTGCTTCTACTAAGTGTAAGAGTTTTTGTTGTGGTGCCAGAAAAAGCAGCCGAGTTAACTACACCGTCAGAGCCGGACCCGCCACTAACATCATCGTCGGCTGGAACGAATTGTGAACCATTGTATTTTAAAACTTGACCATTATTGGGCACAGTTGGTGAAACCGGAATGCCGCGGATGTTGTCTACTTGTGTTAAATAACCGTGACTGGCTACGTAAGCAATCACCTGCAATTCGGTTAAATGTGTGTCATCATCACCATCGGATAATCCCGTAGGGATATTATTTAAATCATTAAAATCACCACTAAAAACATTACCGGCTTTTTCGGCATATTTGGCGTAGGGTACATATTTTAATTCAGTGGTACCGAAATCTTGGTAGCCGTTTCCGGTATTTATTTCCACTTTTAAAAAATAGGTATTATTACCCCAATCGATTGTAGTAAAATCACCAGACACTACAGTGCCTTCTCCAATATTAAGCGAAAAAATACCATTGGCGTCAGTTGTGGTGCTTTGAGTTTCTTGATATACGGATATATTGCCATTTTTCAATACCGTAAATTTAATTGTTGCCGGTTGACTACTTAGCACATTACCATTAACGGTAAGAAGCGCTTTATAATTAAAACCGGTTTGCGTAAATCCTAAATTTGTCATTAGAATTGCTACTAGTAAAATAACTGTTTTTTTCATAATTTTTTATTTATAATCATGACACAAACATAAATTTTATTTTATTTTAAATATTGAATATTTTATGAATAACAGGAAAAAGTATTTGAATAACAATATTTTACACATAAACGCAACCTTTGTTACATTTCAATCCTACATGATAATCCTACAAAAGAAACATATTCTCAGTTTCCATAAACAAAAGTATCAGATACTGATTTTTTGATATAAAGCTATAAAATTGATGTTCTATTTTAATTTAACACTTTCATTAACATAAGAGCTGTTTGATATTTTACCTAAAATTGTTTTCAAAAAAAGCTAAAAGCCGTATTGATATTTTATCTTTGCAAAAAACAAACTTATGCTAACTCATAAAAAAACCAAAATAGTAGCCACACTTGGGCCTGCAACCGAATCTTATAAAACCAAACTCAAAATGGTTAAAGCCGGGGTTAATGTTTTTAGAATCAATTTTTCGCATGCCAATCATGAAACGGTAAAAGCACAAATAAAGCAAATCAGACGTATCGGTAAGGAACTTAACTTAGCAATAGCTATTTTGGCTGATTTGCAAGGACCAAAATTGCGAATTGGTAAAGTGGCTGAAAACACTTATATGAAATCAGGGGATATCTTGACTTTTACAACCAAAGATAAAATTGTAACGGACATTGATAACAAAACTGCATATATCACCTACAAACAATTACCGCATGATGTTTATCCCGGAGAAAACATTCTGATAGATGATGGTAAAATACAAGTTAAGGTGTTGAGCACCAACAAGAAAGACACGGTCAAAACACAAGTGATTGAAGGCGGTCTTCTATCTTCAAAAAAGGGGGTTAATCTGCCCAATACTAATATATCATTGCCGGCATTGACCAAAAAAGATAAAAAAGACTTGTTGTTCGCCATAAAACAAGAAGTGGATTGGGTAGCATTGTCATTTGTTCGGTCGGCGGCTGATTTGATGATGATCAATGATTTTATCAAATTGCACTCCGAATATAAAATTCCGGTGATAGCCAAAATTGAAAAACCCGAAGCCGTTCAAAATATTGATGAAATTATTAAAGAGGCTGATGCTTTAATGGTAGCCCGGGGTGATTTGGGCATTGAAATGCCTTTGGAGGAAATGCCCTTGATACAAAAAAGATTGGTTCATATTGCCAAATTGCATCAAAAGCCGGTGGTAATTGCCACCCAAATGATGGAAAGTATGATTACTAATGCCATACCTACGCGCGCAGAAGTCAATGATGTAGCCAATTCCGTAATGGATGGTGCCGATGCCGTCATGCTTTCGGGCGAAACATCAGTTGGCAAAAATCCGGTAAAGGTCATTAAGCAAGTAACCAAAATCATCAAACGGGTAGAAAACTCCAATTTGATTAAAGTTCCTGATATGGCACCTGTTCCCGAACATCGCGACGAACGGTTTATTTCGCAAGTTGTTTGTTATAACGCTTCAAAAATAGCCAAAGATGTGTCGGCAGCAGTTATTAGCACATTTACAGCTTCGGGGTTTAGCGCCTATAAAATTTCTGCCCGTCGTCCTTCGGCTGATATTTTGGTTTTTACGGCAAACAAACGTATCTTAAATTCCTTAGCCTTATTGTGGGGCGTCGTGCCGTTTTATTATGACAAGATGCTATCAACCGATGACACCATCCGTGATATAGAAAAAATTGCTTGTCAAAACGATTTTTTGCAAGATGACGATATGATGGTCAGTGTCTTGTCAATGCCTATTACAGAAAAAGGCATGGTCAATACGATTAGAATTACCCAAACTTAAGTTTAAACCTAAATTTTTATAGACCTAGCAAGTTTTAAAAACCTACCGGATTAAGCAAAAAAGACCTGTTAGGTTTTTAAAACCTGACAGGTCTAATTATAAAATATTGATGTAATCTACAACAACTCTTTGATATTTGTAACAAACAATTTGACCGATATTGCCAATAGGATAATTCCGAAAACTTTACGAATCACACCAATACCGGCTTTACCGATAATTCTTTCGATACGCGCGGATGATTTTAAAACGCCATATACAAAAATCATATTTAAGATAATGGCAATCAGTATATTAACCGTATGAAATTCGGCGCGCAACGACAAAATGGAAGTTAAACTACCGGCGCCGGCAATCAGAGGAAATGCCAAGGGTACAACAGAAGCCGATTCGGGTTCATCGTCTTTAAACAACGTAATGCCTAATATCATTTCTATGGCTAAGAAAAACAACACAAAAGACCCGGCAACGGCAAACGAACCGACATCAATACCGACCAAATTTAAAATCTCTTTTCCGAGATACAAAAACACGATCATAATCACCGCCGAAACAATCGCTGCTTTTTCCGATTGTATATGCCCGACCTTTCGACGCAAATCAATAATAATGGGAATGCTTCCCAAAATATCAATAACCGCAAACAATACCATGGTTGCCGTAATGATTTCATTAAAGTCTAAATGTAAGTTCATTGTCAAATTGATTTTTAAGCCGGCAAAAGTAAAGATATTTTTATCAATTTGTGATTTTTATCGATAATTTTTTATTAATTTTTTAAACATTGTAAGTAAAATATTTTAGCCTTCAACTATTATTTAATGTTATTTAATGCAAAATGACATTTCAAACATAGGGAGAAATTTTATAAACTTAGTAATTTTTAAATAAAGAATCTACCAGACTACTTCCTTTTCACTTTAATTTTTTTAATCCGTTTACCGTCCAAAGCCGTGGCAGTCAGTTTAAAATCTTTGATTTTAATTTGCTCGTTTTTTGCCGGAAAACTTCCGGAATGTTCCAAAAAGAAACCGGCTAAACTTTCAGCATCACCTTTTTGACTTTCAAAAAGTGCTTCTTCCTCTTCCGACAGATCCATGATTTTATAAAAATCTTTAAGTGAAATTTTACCGTCAAACTCATAAGTATTGTGGTTAAGCCGGTTAAAATGTTGCTCGTCATGATCGTATTCATCTGTTATTTCACCGACTATTTCTTCTATCACATCTTCCAAAGTAATAATGCCCGAAGTGCCGCCGTATTCGTCAACTACAACTGCCAAATGGGTTTTTTTTTCTTGAAAATCTTTAAGTAAATCATCAAGCTTCATGTTCTCGGGCACAAAAAAAGGTTCTCTTAGCAAACTTTGCCATTTAAAATTCGTTTTGTCAAGATAAGGCAATAAATCTTTTGCAAACAAAACTCCTGTGATATTGTCCATATTTTCATGATACACCGGAATACGTGAAAAACCCTGACGACTTACTTCATCTAACACCTCTTTATAAGACATATCATCTTCCAGCGCAAAAACATCTATACGAGGGCGCATAATTTGACGGGCTTCGGTTTCGCCAAAAGACACAATGCCTTCCCACAAATCTTTTTCTTCTTGCGTGGTTTCTTTGTCATCGGTCAGTTCCAAGACTTGAGATAAATCTTGCATACTGATTTGTTCCGATTCTTTTTTTAACTTATTTTCGACTATTTGGCTGGATTTTATCAAAAAAACCGATACAGGATAAAAAAGTTTTTCCAAAAGGAGCAATGGTGTTGCCATAAATAAGGCAAATTTGACCGGGTTGCGATTGGCGTAAACTTTGGGTAAAATTTCACCGAATAATAAAATTAAAAAAGTTACCAAAACGACTTCTATAGCAAACTTCCACCAACCTTCTACATGTTTAAGCAAAAACGCCGTTGTATAAGTTGACAATATAACAATACCAATATTGATAAAATTATTGGCTACCAGTATGGTTGCCAGTAATTCTTTAGGTTTTTGCAGTAAACGCTTAATTATCTGTCCTTTATGTTCTTTTTCTAAGTCGTCTAAATGCGTCGGTGTTAGAGAAAAGAAAGCTATCTCGGAACCGGAAACCAGTGCCGAAAACAATAATAAAACAATGATGGCTATCAAATAGGGTAATACTTGAATAAGTTGGGATAAACTATCCGGGTCGTCCATTGTTTACTGCTTTAAAAAGGTAAGTCATCTTCCGGTATGTCAGTTTCGGAATTTATGTTACCCGAAGCGGACGGTTGAGATGCTGTGTTTTGTTCCATATCATTAGGTTGACCGCCTATTGATTCTTTGGGTTTAGGAGTTAAAAATGTAAATTCCGTAACGTGAATTTCAGTAGTATAACGATCACGTCCTTCATTGTCTGTCCATTTGCGAGTTCGTAAACGCCCTTCTAAATATACTTTGTCACCTTTTTTGGCATAGCGTTCAAAAATTTCAGCCAATTTGTTTCTAACTACAATATTATGCCATTCTGTATTAACCACACGTTCACCGGTTTGTTTGTTTACATAACTGTCATTGGTAGCCAAAGGAAAACGGCCGATAGAATTGCCTCCTTCAAAATAATGCATCTTGACATTGTCTCCCAAATGACCAATTAAAATAACTTTGTTTATTGTTCCGTTCATAATGAATTAATTTATTGTGCTTTAAATAAAAATTAAATAATATGTCAAAGGTAAATCATAAAATAATATTATCCAAAATTTTTATAATGGACTTTTGGCTAACCCAATAAATTTATTTTGGAAAAAAACAACAAATTTCTTTTTTCAGCTTGACGAAAACAAAACTCCGACCTATTATAGACATTCAATTGAACTAAATATTTGAAATTGCTAATTTTCTAATCATATTGCATATTCAAATCAATCAGATTCGAAACAGGTTGTGTTATTATTTGATAATTTTACTTATCAATATTTTTTTTAACAATCATTCAAAAAAAATGTTTATTTTTATACATTCTAAAAAATGTAAGATTTATGGATGTTTTTTTGATTGTATTAGGATTGATTTTGATACTTGCCGGACTAATAGGATGTATCTTGCCGGGCTTGCCCGGTCCGTTAACAGCATGGTTGGGTTTGGTCGTTACCACCTTAGCCAAAGTGATTCCTGACGATTGGTCATTTATAGGTGTTACATTTTTTATTGTGTTGATTATCACTATTTTAGATTATTTGATTCCGGCTGTTGGAACAAAAAAATTCGGAGGTAGTAAATATGGCACTATTGGTGCAGTAGTCGGGGTTATTGCCGGATTTTTTCTACCTATTCCCGGCGGGATCATTGTAGGGGCTTTTGCAGGCGCATTTATAGGAGAATATTTAAAAAACAATGATGCAGCGCAAGCTTTAAAAGCGGCTTTTGGCGCTTTAATCGGGTTTTTGGTATCAACCGGTATGCAATTGATTGTAACTTTGATTTTTTTAGGGCTTTACATTAAAATCTTAAAAGATAACTGGGATGCCATTGTGCAATTGTTTTAAAACCAAAATTTAAAACCAAAACACTAAAAATTACTAGTTTTTTTATTTATGCTTGCTACTAATTTTTTATGACAGATTTACGACTTATCGCAACTACTTTTTATGGCTTAGAGCATGTTCTGTCAGAAGAATTGCAAATATTAGGCGCTAAAAATATCAGAACCGGAAACCGAGCGGTCTATTTTGAAGGCGATTTGGGTTTTATGTTTAAAGCCAATTTTAATCTTCATACCGCCTTGCGAATTTTAAGGCAACTTAAACATTTCAGACAAATTTATAAAGCAGCCCAATTATATAAAGCCATAGCCGGCATCAATTGGTCGCAATGGCTGTTACCAACGCAAACTTTCAGGATAGATGTTACCGGTCAAACGCGGTATTTTAACAACACTAAATTTGCCGCATTAAAAGCCAAAGATGCCATTGTTGATCAATTTAGAACAATCTACAATCTACGCCCTGATATTAACCTAAAACAGCCCGATGTCCGAATTGTCTTACACTTTAACGACCAACATCTTGATGTATTATTAGACAGTTCGGGCGAACCGCTTCATAAACGCGGTTACAGGACACAAACCAATATAGCACCGCTCAACGAAGTATTAGCAGCCGGAATTGTAAAACTATCCGGTTGGCAAGGCAAACGACATTTGCTTGACCCTATGTGTGGATCAGGCACTATTTTAATAGAAGCGGCGATGCAACAAATGCAAATTCCGGCAGCGATTAACCGGCAGAAATTTGCCTTTCAAAATTGGCAAGATTATGATGCTGATCTTTTTGAGTTAATCAAAAGTACAAGTATCAATAAAATAAGAGAATTGCCTGCTCATATTAAACTATTAGGTTATGACAAAGCCCCAACGGCTGTCGATAAAGCCCGTATAAATATCAAAAATGCTAATTTGGATGAATATATCGAGATAGAACAAGCTGATTTTTTTAATACAAAAGCACCTGATCCAAATACGATGTTACTTTTTAATCCACCTTATGATGAAAGATTAGCTGTCAATATCAAAAATTTTTATAAACAAATAGGAGATACATTAAAACAACATTATACCGGAACAGAAGCTTGGTTGTTAACCGGAAATTTGCAAGCGCTTAAATTTGTAGGTTTACGGCCGTCGAAAAGGATAAAAATGTTTAATGGCAAACTGGAATCACGTCTTGTGCAATATTTGATGTATGAAGGGTCAATACCAAAAACAACTATATATTAGTCCAATAAATCGTTTCTTTTTTCCTGTATCTTCGTTAAAAATACTCGTTATAGCTGCCGACTATAACTGCGTTTTTTGCCTTGATACAGAAAAAAATATTCCAATTTATTTTGGACTAATATACAATTCCTTTTGGTATAAAAAGATTAAAGGCTAATATCAGATGGGATAATATTTTTGTGTTTTAATTTTTTATAACAGTTTTGGAAGTGAGGAAGTGAGGATTTTAAGCTGCTTCATCGGCTACTTGGTGCTTTGATGTTTGTTTAAGGTTTGGTAGTTTACTTCTGTAAATAATTTGAGGAAGTGAGGAATTGAGGATTTTCCCTGCTTCATAGTTTATTTGTTACTTTTGATGATTGCTTATAGCTTCATACTATATTACTGCTTCTAATTTGAGGAAGTGAGGAAATGATGAATTGAGGAGTTGAGGAAATAAGGATTATAACTGCTTCATAAATTGTTATGGTCTTTGATATTTTTTCACTACTTCTGATTTTACTTCTGCATACAATTTGAGGAAATGAGGAATTGAAAAATAGGTCGCTGAGTGTTCCGTCACGACAAAAGATGTAACAG
>JALVEJ010000094.1 GCA_027031025.1 Flavobacteriales bacterium
GATTATTGTAGGGGGAATGGCTTTTACATTTTTGAAAGCGCTTGGCAATAATATAGGCGATTCTATCGTTGAAGATGATAAGCTGGATTTAGCCAAACGCATCTTGTCAGAAGCAAAAGACAAAGGTGTCAATATCATTTTACCCGTTGATTTGGTCATAGCGGATCAATTTTCAAATGATGCCCGAACCAAAGTTGTTGATGTCGATAACATACCCGACCATTGGCAAGGACTGGATATCGGACCAAAAACTCGGGAACTGATAGATAAAGTTTTGCAAAATTCCAAAACCATCATTTGGAACGGACCTGCCGGTGTTTTTGAGTTTGACAAGTTTGCCAAAGGAACGGAACACATTGGTTTGTCTATTGGTAAAGCTTCTGAAAAAGGCGCTTATTCATTAGTCGGTGGCGGCGACTCGGTAGCTGCGGTAAAAAAGTTAGGTTTAACCGATAAAGTCAGTTATATTTCAACCGGTGGCGGTGCTTTGTTAGAAATGCTTGAAGGTAAAACCTTACCCGGAATTGCTGCTTTATCAGAATAAGATTATTTATGAAGAAACTTATAACATCCATTTTTATACTTGTAACACTTGTATTGTTTGCGCAAGAAAAATCCGATCAAAACAAGCGGGTTAAATCCGATACGATATGGCTTGACGACAAACCACATCGTACGCAATTACATAAGCAATCCCAAACAACAATAGAAACCGGAGAAACAATAAGGTCAGACATAAACCGGAGCGCAAATCAAAATTTGCCTATCGACACAACCGGACTGACAATAGACAACGTCGTTTTAAAAGATTTGCCCAATATCAAACGAATGGACAGCTTATGGTATAGAGCATTATACCAACCGGCATTGTTTGACAGCATCAATAATCTGAAAATGGATATCGACAGCTTGGTTACCGATGATGTCAAATTAGACAGTGTTGTTTTAAAAAAACAATTAGGATTGCTCAACCAAAAAACACAATTGGATATTGTCTATCATCCTGCTTTAATCAGAACCATCAAAGCATTTTTAAAACATCGTAAAAAAAGTTTGGGACGCTTGTTTGGTATGGCAGAATATTACTTTCCTATTTTTGAAGAAAAATTGGCAAAATACAATATCCCTTTGGAAATGAAATATTTAGCCATTGTTGAATCGGCGCTTAATCCGAGAGCCATATCACCTGCCGGTGCCGGTGGCTTGTGGCAGTTTATGTATTCGACCGGAAAAGTTTACGGATTGGAAATCAATTCCTACGTCGATGAGCGCTTCGACCCCATACAAGAAACCGAAGCCGCTTGTAAACATATGCAAGATTTGTATCAGGTTTTTCATGATTGGAATTTGGTTTTAGCGGCATATAATTCCGGAGCCGGAAATGTAACCAAAGCTATACGGCGTTCCGGCGGTTATACCAACTATTGGAATATCCGTCCGTATTTACCCCGCGAAACCGCCGGCTATGTTCCCTTGTTTCAAGCCACATTATTTTTAGGCGAATATGCCAAAGATTACGGTATTGTTACAACCAAACCCAATTTTCATTATATCGCAACGGACACAATAGTCGTAAAGCATACTATCACCTTTAATCAAGTTTCGCGCTTGTTAAAAATCAATGAAAAAGAACTCGAATTTTTAAATCCGCAATACAAATTAAACATTATTCCTTATGTCGAAGATCAGCTTTATACTCTGAAATTACCGGTAGAATTGAGCGGTATTTTTGTTAATAACGAAGCACTGATTTATGCTTTGGTCGAAAAAGAACTGAACAAAAAGGAAAAACCTTTACCAAAATTTTATAAACTTAATAATTATATTGTTTACAGGGTTCGTTCAGGGGACTATTTAGGCAAAATTGCACGCCGTTTTCATACAAGCGTTAGAAAAATAAAGCGGATGAACGGACTGCGTTCTAACCGGTTACGTGTCGGGCAAAAACTAAAAATTTATTCGCGCTATCCGTTGGCTGCCAAAAATTCAAAAAGTTTTAAACAAACAAAAAAACATACCAACAAAAAAAGACGATTAGTAACCTACAAGGTTAAACCCGGCGACACCCTTTGGAATATATCTAGAAAATATAATGTCAGCTTGTCCGAAATCATGAAATGGAACCGGTTAAAAAAACACAGTAAACTCAAACCGGGGATGAAATTGAAGATTTATAAGTCTTGACATTAAATTTTATTTCGATAAATAATATAGGTAGAATTGATAATATTTTTATACCATGAAATTTTAGCAGTTATACTTATTTAGGAACAATTTTTGTAAATGTAAATGACGGATTTAAAAGACCATACAAATGAAAAAATATATTATTTCTGCCATTATTTTAGGATTTATCATCCTTTCTTGTCAAGATGACCATGAAAAACTATTACCGGACTCAACCGGCAAAACGCATAGTATTCTGGTAATAATGGATGACAAAGATTGGAAAGGGGCAGTTGGTGACAGTATCCGAAAATATTTTGCATCCGAATTTAGTGATTTACCCCAATCCGAACCCCTTTACACATTACATCAAGCAGCTCCCGAATTGTTTACGGATATTTTTAAAAGAGTTCGTGATGTTTTAATTATCAAAAAAGGAGACAAATCCGGTGTGCAATACTTTAAAGATAAATTTGCCCGTCCGCAACTGATTGTTCAAGTGGAAGGTCGTGATAATGACGAAATCAAAAAATTGCTTTACAAGCATTCACAAGAAATTGTCGACAGGTTTAATCAATTTGAAATTGAAAATTTACAACGGCTTCAACGCAAATCTTTACGCAATAATGCCGACATTGAAAAAGAATTAGGTATCAGCATTGACATTCCCGATTATTTTGCCTTGGTCGATCATCAAAAAAACTTCTTTTGGTTCCGTCGCGATGTCAAAAATGGAGAAGCCGACATTTTATTATACAGCGTTCCTTTAAAAGATGAACAAGATTTAAAAGGCAATCGCGTAGTTTACTATCGTGATTCTATTGGAAAAAAATATATTCCCGGTCCATTGGACAGCACTTATATGAAAACGGAACACAATTTATCGCCTTCACAAGTTATGACGACCATCAATGGTAAACGTGCCATTGAAACTCGCGGTTTATGGAATATGAAAAATGACTTTATGGGCGGTCCTTATGTCAATTATTCTATCATTGACAAGAAACATAAACGCATGATCGTAGGCGAAGGCTTTATCTATGCGCCGGCTATTGACAAACGCGATTATATGGTGCAGTTGGAAGCTATCTTGCGAACGATTAAGTTGAAAAAGTAGCATCAAAAATAGAGACAAAATCTAGGTGGTTGAGTGACACGACGAAGGAGTGTCGTATCGATACCACCGGCTGTAAATAATAATATTCCAAAATCAATTTACCATAAAAAAAGAGCAAAATTAATTTTGCTCTTTTTGTTCTGTTTCATCCGAAACCTTTTTAGGCTCGTCATCCGAAGTCGCTTTCTTAAATTCTTTTATCCCTTTACCGATACCGCCCATTAATTCGGGAATTTTCTTACCCCCGAATAATATCAGCACAAGGACAGCTATTAATATTAATTGTTGCGGACCAATCACACCCAAAGGCAATATATAAGCAATCATAACTTTCCGATTTTGAATTATTAAACGAAATTAATGCAAATTTTTCAATTAGAGAAATAAAAATGATTTATTTTTGTGTCACATAAAATTCAATCTCTATGAAAACAATATATAGATGGGCTTTTTTGCTACTTTTTATAACAGGATTTAGCTTACAAGCTCAAAAAATCAAAATTCCCAAATCATACTCTAATATCAAATATAAAGACGGCGTATTGGGAGTCGTCAATAAAAAGGAGTTTTACCCGGAAGAAATTCCGAATCCGGTTTATACATACAGCAAAATTGCCGAACCTAAAATTACAAGCACAGACGATGGCATCCAACTTAATTTTAATGATGAACGTATCAACGGCAAAGTCAGTTACGGCTTAATCAAAGTGGATAATGTCAAATATCCCGGACCGGTGTTTTTCAAAAAAACTGCCAAAGTTAAAAACGGGAAGGTTGTCATCCCTTTCAAACGTTTAAAAGGTAAATATGATTTTATCAACTGGGAACAAACCGGTAAAGCACGCATAGGCTACCGTTTTATTGATGACAAAGGACAAACTATTTACGACGGACGACTCAATCTCAAAAAAGACAACAACGGACTGTTTCAAGAAGATATTTATTTGATTGAAGGACCTTATATCAATCAAGTTAAAGCCGAAAGTTTGATTATTTCGTTCAAAACCAATAAAAACGTATTGGCACAAATCCGCATTGGCGACCAAGTTTATTCCGACGTCGTTCCCACACGTCAACATGAAATCAGCATTACCGGACTCAAACCGCAAACTTCATACAATTATGCAGTCCTTTATGACGATTGGAAAGAATATTATCAATTTACAACAGCTCCTAAAAAAGGTTGTCGTGGCAAATTTACCTTTGCTTATGCTTCTGACAGTCGTGCCGGACAAGGCGGCGGTGAACGCGATTTGTATGGTGTTAATGCCTATGTTTTAAAGAAAATGATGATGTTTGCCGGTTATAAAAATGCCGCATTCTTTCAATTTACCGGCGACTTGATGACCGGTTATAACGGCAGCAATGACAAGCAAAATCTGCAACTGCTCAACTGGAAACACGCTGCCGGTAACTACTGGCACTATCATCCGGTTTACGTAGCTATGGGTAATCACGAATCGGTAGAACGCATCTTTAAACGCACCGGATACAAAGGACATTCATACTATCTGGGGCATTTGTTCGTCGATAAATTTCCGTTTAAAAAATACAGTGCTGAAGCCACTTTTGCTGATAATTTCACCATGCCGGTCAGCGATTTGAAATCGGAAGACGGCAGTGCTTTCGACCCGTCACGAAAAACAGAAGATTTTCCGTCTTACAAAGAAAATGTCTATGACTATACCTATGGTAACGTGGCTATGATTGTGATGAATTCTAATTATTGGTATGCTTCATCAACGGCTGATATTCCACTGACTTCCGGTAATGTGCACGGTTACATCATGGATAACCAATTGCAATGGCTCAAAAAAACCATGGCAAAATATGAAGCCGACAAAGACATTGACCATATTTTTGTGACGTTCCACACACCGGCGTTCCCCAATGCCGGACATATGGGAGATGATATGTGGTATAACGGCAACAACCAAATTCGCCCTTATGTTGCCGGCAAACCGGTTGATAAAGGCATCATAGAACGCCGTGATGAAATTTTGGATATTTTAGTCAATCAAAGTGATAAATTTGTCGCTTTACTCTGTGGTGATGAACATAATTACAGCCGGATCGAAGTCAATAATAACACACCAATATATCCGGATAATTGGACCGGTAAAAAAATCAAGTTTAAACGACCTTTCGTGCAAATCACCAATGGGAGTGCCGGTGCACCTTATTATTCGCTGGAACAAACGCCATGGCGCAAATTCGTTAAGAATTTTTCTACTTTACACGCCTTAATGTTATTTAATGTCGATGGACAGCATATCGATATGGAAGTTATCAATCCCGACACATTTGAAGTGATTGAAAAGGTCAGGTTACGTTAAAACCTTCTTTTTAAAAATATTTTATAAATCCCGTTAACGTCATAACGGGATTTTTTTATCCAATATGTTAAAATTCTTGGTTACAAAACTTTTTTTTGCGAAATTGCTTTTCGTAACAAATGATACAAATGTTAGGTAAAGTGCATTCAATAATATACACATATTATAATCGAGACTTAAAGAAAATCCGGATGAAAAAAATTTTACTAATCTTGGTAATAAGTCTATCTATATTTACAACTGATGCACAAGATAAAAACATTAAAAAAAGCTATGACATTTTGTCTGAACTCATTAAAAATTCGGAAGGCAAAACTAAACTACGATATCTTGATAGTTTAGCCGACTTGATTCACTATAAAAGACAATACAACTATGATTCCATAGCCAAATTAACCCTTGCATTGGCCAAAACCTATCAAAACAAAGATTTAATTTTAAAATACCAATTGAATCTCATTGGCAATACACTCTCACGCACGGGCAATGTTGAGTTGGGCGATTCACTTTACACGGCATTAGAGAAAAATTATCTTTCACAAATACAAAAAAACGAAAATCTGGTTAAATTTTACAAATTCGGCGGTTTATTATACAATAACCGGCATCAGTATGAAAAATCAAACCGGTATTATTTCAAAGCATTGGAAAATGCTAAAAAAACAGATGACCAATCTTACGCCGGTGAAATATTGATGGGAATAGGTATGAATTATTACGATATGGGAAATCTGGTTAAAAGCATCAAGTATCTGCGCCAATCATTACCTTATTTTGAAAAAAAACATCAAACCAATGCCCTTATCAACGTCAAAAATATCATTTCGGAATTATATTCGGAAAACGGTTTCTATCAAGAAGCCTACAACGAACGTAATGAAGCCATTGATTTAGCCGAACAGAAAAAGCATTATCTGTTTATGTCGCAATTGTATTTTAATTACGCCGAAGACTTGCACAAACATGATAGTTTACCAAAAAGTATTATTTATTACCGTAAAGCGCTAAATGTTATTGACAGTTCTCGTTATAAAAACTATTACAAACCCATCTATTTAGCGGGTTTAGCCGGCGCTTATGCCGACGCAAACAATATACAGCAAAGCCGTAAATATTTAAAAATATTAGACAAACATCCCAATAAAAATATGCGAGGTTATCCGGTCGCATTCTATAAGATAGCCAGACTAAAATATGCGCAAGCAACGGGCAATACCGACAGTATTTTATCGGCAGCCAAAGCCTACTACCGGTTAATGACGCAAACCCGCCAAATGAAAGAATTGTCAGAAGCAGAAAAATATCTTTCGGAAGCTTATGAGAAAAAAGGGATGCATGCACCCGCACTCTTGTTTTTAAAAAAACACTTAAAACATGCCGACTCATTAAGAAACTTAAAAAAAACAAAAATTCTAACCTATTATCAAACCTTATATGACACAGAAAAAAAAGCCGCACAAATAGCCCGACAAAAACATAAAATTGATAAGCTTGCTTTGGAAAATCAAATCAAAAAACAATGGATGTTGTTTGGTGGTAGCGGACTTATTGTCATTTTCTTATTACTTTTTGCATGGAATTCAGTAAGATTTGCCAATCAAAAACAAAAAATCCAAAAATTATTTACCAAAAGATTACTTCAAGAGCAAGAAAATGAAAAACGCCGGATTGCCAAAGAATTGCATGACGGTATCGGGCAAAATCTGCTGCTGATAAAAAATTCTTTTAAAACCAACCCTGACAAAACAACCGGTTATATCGATCAAACCATTGAAGATATCCGTAATATCTCGCGCAATTTGCATCCCGTGCAATTGGAAAAATTCGGGCTGACCAAAGCCATTACTTATTTGGCAGACGATATTTCCAAAATAACCGGCATTTTCATCACTTGCGAATTGGACAATATTGACCGGTATTTTTCGCATGACAAAGCCGTTTCTATATACCGTATTATTCAAGAATGTTTTAACAATATCATCAAACACTCACATGCCACCGCAGCCAAAGTGACCATAAAAGATTTAACGAATCAAATAAAAATAGTTGTGCAGGATAACGGTAAAGGCTTTAAATGGCAAAAAGGCATGAGCGAAAGAAGTTTCGGATTAAAATCTTTGCAAGAACGCGTTGAACAAATCAGAGGACGCATCAATTTTGACACCAATACCAACCAAGGCACAAAAATTACCATAATTTCCTACAAATAACCACCCAAAAGTGACCGGAGATATGAAACCGACTAAAATTTTATTAGCTGATGACCATCCGTTAATATTGCAAGGCATAAAGGAACTGCTTGAACAAAAAATGGAGAATTTGGAGATATTCACGGCTGCTAACGGTTTGGAAGCTTTAAATACAGCAACATCAATTCTTCCAGACTTGGTAATACTAGATATGGAAATGCCCTATTTATCCGGTTTGGAAGTTGCCCAAAAGCTCAAAATACATCACCCCGAAATCAAAATTATCATATTGAGTTTACATAAGGAACAATCCTTGTTTAATGCACTACAAAATGTGGGTGTTGAAGCCTATATCTTAAAAGAATTTTCTTTGGATGAAATAGAACAAGGGGTCCGCGAAGTTTTAAAAGGCAAAAAATTTTACAGCCGGAAACTACTTGATTCACTGCAAAACGACAGCTTAAATTTAGAGATTTTAACGACTCAGGAAATTAATGTTTTAAAATTGATTGCCAGACAAAAAACCACAAAAGAAATTGCCGACATGTTATTTGTATCCCCCAAAACAATTGAAAAACACCGGTATAATATTTGTAAAAAACTCGGATTAAAAGCCGAAAAAAATAGTTTGCTCAAATGGGTTTTAAAACATCATAAACAATTCTTATAATAAACAATTTTTATAATCAAACACTTGTACTAATTTAAAAATTCACACATAAGTGTAAACCCTAAGTTAAATCAGTTTAAACAAGTATTGCGCATCAAAATAGTTCGCAATAACTTGCAAGTGATTTTAATTTCTAAAATTTACACTTATGAAAAAACATCTATCCTTTCTCATTACATTGATTGTTTTAACTTCTATAAAACAGCTCAATGCACAACAAACAGATATTAATGTTAATAATGATCCCGGACAATGTGGTGCTGTTGTAAACTACACTGCACCGGAAACAAGCATTCATGATGCTGTACCACCACATACCATTAATGATTTTAATACCATTGGTTACAGAAATAACAGCATGTATTATATCAGCACCAGCCAAATAGCAGCCTCAACCTCTTATTCTGTCGCCCACGCCATAAATGCTTATGTAGCAACTGTGCCAAATGCCGATGTGAACCAATTTCTTACAGATTATTTAAATAACAACAATGTTTCATCTGCCATCATCGGTTATAATGATGTCATTTCGGAAGGCAATTTTATGTGGGATAGCGGAAGCACCAGCACTTATACACATTGGGCTTCTGGAGAACCGAACAACGTTAATAATGAAGATTTTACCGAATTATTATCTAACGGCTATTGGAATGATGTGCCTGGTTATTTAAACTATGATTTTATCATTGAAAAACCGGGTAAACCCTTTGAATTATTAATGGGACCGGCAAGTGGCAGTTTATTTGATATCGGGTTAACCCAAGTCATCTTCAAAGGTATTGATAACACCGGTAATACTGTTTTTTATCCCATAAATGTCACCGTCACAGATAATGAGCCGCCACATTGGTCAAATTACAGTGATATTTCCGTAAACGTAGAGCCGGGAAGCTGTGGAGCACAAGTAAATTATACACCACCCGTTGCAACAGACAATTGCGATACCGGCACTAAATATACCGCATTGAGCGAATACACACTCAACGACCTCAATGACTGGACAATAACCAGTAATGGTGGTGATGGTTGGATTGTGAATAGCGATAATAGATTTCAAACTTCATACAATTGGGATAAGAAGAAACGCATTATAGATTTAACAAGTCTCAACTATGACACGGAAGTTTTAGATGCCGCACCAATGATTTATGTGTCGGAAAAATATCGTGGTGGCGGTATTGATAAAGCTGACAAATACTGGTTTAAAGTATCATTGTTAGATGCTAATGACAATGTCATAGATTCTTATGATAGTGGTATTTTAACAACTATTGATGGCGTTCAAATAATCAGCCATACATTTTCTAACTATGGTCCCGGTGTCAGAAAAATTATGATTGAAGACGGTGGACGAGACGCAGAAAGCTGGGCGGGACATTACGGATCGCTTATGTTTGGCACAAAAATTAGAATATTTAACAAAATATTGGTCAAACAAATTTCCGGATTGGCTTCGGGAGATGTTTATCCGATAGGTACTACTACCAACGTGTTTCAGGCAAAAGATCTGGCCGGCAATACATCAACAATTGGTTTTGACATCACTGTATCCGATAACGAAGCGCCACAAATGAATTGTCCCAATGATATAAATATAAATGTTGATTCGGGTATTTGTGGCGCACAAGTAAATTATACCCTACCGAACACTACGGACAACTGCAGTTCAAATGAATATTATACTGCTTTAAGCGAGCATGCACTAAATGACCTCAACGATTGGACACTAACCAGTAATCCGGGCGGTAACAGCTGGACAGTAAATGCTGAAAACCAATTTGTAACATCACACGGCAGTTCCGAAAAAGAACGAACCATAGATTTATTAAGTTTAAATTATGACCCCGAAGTATTGGATACTTCACCGGATATTATAGTTTCTGAAAAATGTCTGGGAACCGGACCGGATTATGCCGACACATATCGGTTAACAGTTATACTAAAAGATGCAAACAACAATATTTTAGATATATTTCATAGCGGTAATATTACAACATCTAACACTGTTCAAACTATAAGTCATACATTTAGCGGTTATCCAGCAGGGGTAAGAAAAATTGTAATAAAAGATTATGGAACCGATGTCGAAAATTGGCAGGGGTTCTACGGCGCAAAAATGTTCGGCACACAAATCAAAATAGAAGACAAGGTATTGCTAAAACAAAGTGCCGGTTTAGCTTCAGGAGATGTTTTTCCGGTAGGCACCACGACTAACGAATATCAAGCAAAAGATTTAGCAGGCAACGTCTCAAATTGCACTTTTGATGTAACGGTAACAGATAATGAATTGCCTGTTATCAATTGCCCCGGCAATCAAACTATTGATTTACAAGTCAATCAAACCACATATACTTTACCCGATTATATCTCAAATGGTGATGTTACAGCCAGTGATAATTGTAGTATTGCTAACATTACGCAATCACCAGCCGCAGGAACCGATTTAACATCCGGAACCTATCAAATAAACTTTGAAGCTGCTGACCCTTCCGGTAATACGCAAACTTGTTCATTTGAATTGGTAATAAATGACGCCAACGGGATACATGAAAACTACCAAACCAATAACATCAAACTTTATCCTAATCCGGCTAAGCATACCATAAATCTGGAAGTTACCGAACATATAAGCATTTATAAAATAGAGATTTTTGATATAACCGGACGAAAAATTTATTCCGACATTTTTACCAATAATTTTAAAAATAAGTCAATAAATATTTCAAAACTGGCTACCGGTAAATATTTTATGCATTTGCAAACAGATTCCGGTTTATATATCAAACAATTTTTAGTTAATAAATAGTAATAAGTAGTTTGTGTATAGTGTGTGTGTTGTTAATGTGAATAAAAAGTCGGCTTTTTTTATAAGCCGGCTTTTTTGTTTATAAAAAGCCTTACCCAAAAGCATGTAAAAGGAAATCACAAGGTATTCAAAACCGAATTCTAGCGGTAAGGTCCACTGTCACTTTCAATTTCATCGAGCAATTGCAAATAAGATTTGTAGCGAGACAACGGAATATGTCCGGTTTCTACTGCCGGTTTAACAGCACAGCCGGGTTCGTTCAAATGCCGGCAATTATTGAATTTGCAATCTTGCTTGCACTTAAATATTTCGGGAAAATAACTATCCAGTTCGTCGGGTTTCATATCCACTACCCCAAACCCACGAATACCGGGCGTGTCAATAATATGCCCGCCAAAGCTCAAATCATACATTTGAGCAAAAGTCGTGGTATGCTTACCTTGCCGATGCGCTTGTGATATATTACCGGTTTTAAGATTTAAACCGGGTTCAACCGCATTGATTAAGGACGATTTTCCGGCTCCTGAATGTCCGGCAAACATCGAAGTTTTATTTTTCATCAAATCTTTAAGCCTATCAATATTATAATCGGTTTTAGCCGAAACTTCCAAAACCGGATAACCGGCTTTTTTATATATTTCAACAAAATTTTCCTTTTGATGTTGTAAATCATCGGTGTTCAACAAATCAACTTTGTTGAGCAGGATCGCCACCGGAATATTGTAGGCTTCTGCCGTTACCAAAATGCGATCGATAAAAACAGTGGTGGTTTCCGGCTGAACAAGTGTTGCCGTTACAAAAACCCGGTCGATATTTGCCGCCAATATATGGTATTGCTTAGACAAATTGATAGAACGCCGCAACAAGTAATTTTTGCGCGGATAAATATGTGTAATAACCCCGGTATCTTTATCCGGCTCTTGTTGATATTCCACCCAATCACCAACGGCTACCGGATTGGTAGTTTTAATACCTTTGATACGAAATTTACCACGAATGCGGCACAACATCTTCTCCCCTGCCTCATTCTTAATTTCATACCAACTACCGGTCGATTTGGTGACTAAACCTTTCATATATCTTTTGAGTTTAAATCTTTAAAAACCTGATGTTGCAGTTTTAAACTCTCTTGATGTAACAGGCGAAACAGTTGCTCAATAAACTTTTGATTCACTTGATTTTCCCGGGCATTATTGATCGCTTTATCCAAAATGTCCAACCAACGTTCTTTTTGATAAATTGCCAAATTTTCTTTGAATTTTAAACGCCCTATTTCTTCGATTTTATCTTGACGGTTTCTTAATAATTGCACCAGTTCGGTATCTAAGTCATCTATTTCTTGGCGAAGCAATTTGAAAGATTTGAGCAAATCGGGATTAAAAACCCGGTCTTTTGGTTGAACAAATTTCGGCATCATCACGGCAAGCGTTTCGGGCGTAATCTGTTGTCTGGCATCACTCCACGCATTTTGGGGGTCGATATGGGTTTCTATCATTAAACCGTCAAACAGCATTTGCACCGCCGTTTGAGCAATATCAAACACATTTTCACGCTTACCCGAAATATGAGACGGGTCGTTAATCAACGGTAGTTGCGGAAAACGGGTTTTTAAATCAATGGGGATTTGCCACAACGGCTCATTGCGATACGGCATTTTTTTATAACTGGAAAAACCACGATGAATGGCACCAAGTTTGTCAATACCGGCTTTGGCTATCCGTTCCATGGCGCCTATCCACAGGGCTAAATCGGGGTTGATAGGATTTTTAACCAATACAATTTTATCCGTTCCGCGCAAAGCATCGGCTATTTCTTGCACCGAAAAAGGATTAACACTGGTGCGCGCACCAATCCAAAGAATATCAATATCATGATCAAGTGCCAATTCCACATGATGCGGATTTGCCACTTCAACGGCAGTTAACAAACCG
>JALVEJ010000095.1 GCA_027031025.1 Flavobacteriales bacterium
AATGTTTAAAACATCCGGTGGTAAATACGTCGCTCCGCAATTGATTGAAAATACGATGAAGCAATCGCCGTTTATAGAACAAATTATGGTGGTGGGTGAAGGGCAGAAATTAGTGGCAGCTTTGATTCAGCCGGCATTTCCTTTTATTAAAGAATGGGCTAAAAGACATAATATTGATGTAGGAGAAACCCATGCGGAAATTGCCAATAATCCGAAAGTAAAAGAACGAATTATGGAAGAAGTGGAAAAATACAATCAAGGCTTTGGCAAGTGGGAAAAAATTAAAATAATTGAATTAACCCCCGACGAGTGGTCCATTGAAGCCGGTCACTTAACCCCTACCATGAAACTTAAAAGACGTGTGGTAAAAGATATTTATAAAGATTTGTATAACAAAATATATGATAATCTATAAAAAAGAAAACCTATAAAATTAAAAGCCATCTTGATTTCGAGATGGCTTTTTTGCTTAAAATCAAAAAAGTTTTATTTGACTTCAAAAGTCACTTTTAAGTTAACTCTGTATTCAACCACAGCGCCGTCTCTAACAACCACACTTTGGTCTTGTACATAAGCAGATTTAATCTCTTGAATAGATTTACTGGCTTTTTTAACTGCTTTGGCAGTGGCATCCTCCCATGATTTTTTAGAACTTGACATCAGTTCTACAACTTTTAATACTGACATATTTATTAATTTTTAAAGGTTATTTGCGCAAAGATAAATATTTTTTTAAATTATTATCATTATTTCTTTAAAACTTACAGCTTTTATTGAAATTTTAGTTAAAATATTAAGGGTCTATTATTAAGGGTCTATATCGATTTAAGTGGGTAATATATATAATATCTCAAATAATAATGTCCCCGGACATTTGTCGGGGTCAAAGACTTTGGTTTATTGTTTTCTTATAATATTGTCAGCCCTTCGGGCTTATTTGATAAACCCCGTAGGGGTGATATATTTATAGATTAAACAACAAAAAACCACCATTGAACCCCGAAGGGGTGATATATTTATAGAAAATCTATGACGTTAAAAACATAAACCCCGTAGGGGTGAAATTATAATTAAAAAGATAATCGCCATGATTATATGATTCTTGAACCTAATTTATTATTACCCACACAAAACAACATAGAGCCAATATTAATTTAAAGTTTTTGACCACAATTGTAGCAATATTTAGCACCATCTTTATGACCTGACACATTACAATTAGCACAAACCTGCGTGTTCAAGTCTATTTTATTTTTGTTAAGTTCTGAGGTAACTATACCGGTCGGAACAGCAATAATACCGTATCCGAGAATCATTAATACGCCGGCTATAAATTGCCCTAACGGCGTAACCGGATGAATATCACCGTAACCAACGGTTGTAAGTGTTACGATACTCCAATAGATACTGACGGGAATATTTTTAAAACCACTTTGTTCACCTTCAACTAAATACATCAAAGAGCCGAAAATAATGGTGATGATAATAACTGCAAAAATAAAAACTTGTATTTTTACCCTGCTGTTTTTCAATGCTTTTAAAAGTTTATTGGATTCACCTATATACCTCGAAACTTCTAATATTTTAAAAATCCGGAGCAATCGTAAGGAACGAAGCACTATCAAAATTTGCGAGCCGGCAATTACAAAGGATAAATATAAGGGAATAGTTGATAAAAAATCGATGATACCATAAAAACTAAAAATGTATTTGGATGGATTTTTAACCGTGGTTATTCTGGCAAAATATTCCAAAGTAAAAAGGAGGGTTATAACCCATTCAACCAAATGAAAAACGGCATGATACTTTGCATTGATACTATCTACACTTTCCAACATCACAACCATAACGCTGGTTGCAATCAGGAATAACAAAATAATATCAAAGAGTTTACCTTCAAAAGTGTCGGCTTCATAAATAATTTCATGAAGCTTAACTCGCCAGTTTTTCTTAGGTTTCATGATAGAATCAAACTTTAATATTCACCTTATGCAAATCTATTTGCGGTGGTTTTTTCCACTTGATATTACAACCGATACTCGGTTTTTGGTCTTCATCGGGAATCATTTTGCCCTCTAATAAGTAGTCTAATGCTTTTCGTAAATCACGTCCGTCATTAGGCAGGTTATTTTTCGGCGTACTTTCATCCATTCTACCGCGATATACCAGTTTGTCATCAGTATCAAACACATAAAAATCAGGGGTACAAGCCGCTTGATAAGCCTCTGCTACTTCTTGGGTTTCATCATACAAATACGGAAATGTATAACCGACTTTTTTAGCTTGTCCGGTCATCAATTCCGGAGCATCTTGGGGATAATTTTCCACATCGTTGGAGCTGATGGCTACAAACCCTATGCCTTTTTTTTGATAATCATTAGCGATACTAACTATTTGGTTGTTAACATGTAAGACATAGGGACAATGATTACAAATAAACATAACGACTGTGCCTTTTTTGCCCTTAATATCGTTATAAGTCAGGTATTTACCCGAAACGGTATCGTATAATTTAAAATCCGGTGCTTTGGTTCCCAAAGGAAGCATATTGGATGGTGTTGCTGCCATAATTTTAGTTTTTTTTGCTAAAATACGAAAAGTTGCGGAAATGAAATTCATAAAGCGTTGCCTAAATTTGCAGGCATATAAATGTTTAGAAAGTTAAGTATCTAACCAAAGCCTAAATGTTATCCGGTTGTTTTTAGAATGCACTTCAACCTTTAAATTCAATAATTGAATTAACCGGTGCACAATTGAAAGTCCTAAGCCGGTGCCTTTAATATCAGAATGTTGAAGCGTATTAGAACGATAAAACGGAAGGAAAATGTGCGATAATTCTTTTTCGGGTATATTTGAACCGGAATTTGTGATTTCAAAGAAAATTTGGTCATTCTTTTGTCCTAATTCTATTATGATCTCACCTTTTTCAGGTGTATATTTTACGGCGTTATTGATAAGGTTATTTATGATAATATGCAACAAATACGGGTCAGTTTTTACTTGCTTTAAGGAACTGATATGAAACTTAAAACGGATGTTTTTTTCAGTTATATCAGACAAATATTTTTGAATAATTTGCTCAATAATTTCGTCTAATGACACTTGTTTAAATTCAAGAGCTTTTTGTTGGCTTTCAAAACGTGCCAACAACAAAAGTTGATCAGTTAAGTAGGACAAACGGTCTATCTCATTGATACATTTACTGATTTTTTCCCGGTATGTTTCATTAGTTCTGGGTTTTCTTAATAAAACTTCCATATTACCTTTCATCACTTGCAAAGGCGTTTTGAGTTCGTGGGCAGCATCGGAAGTAAATTGTTTCTCACGTTGTATGGCATTTTCAAGACGGTCTAGCAAATTGTTAATCGTGACTACCAAATGATACAATTCATCCTGATGTCCGGGTAATGAAATGCGTTCCTTTAAGTTGCTTTGAGAAATTTTATTGGCTGTCTGAATAATATCAGCTACCGGTTTTATGCTCCGTCCTGCTATAAAATATGCCCAAAAAAACAATAATATCAAAACTATGGGAAAAAGAATAAACAAGGTTCGTTTTAGTTTATCAATGACAAATAATGCATTTTGATGTGACATAGCCACTAGCAAATATCCATAAGGTTTTCCATTTTTGATAATTTGCTTTTGGTATTGTCTGATAGGAATATTATTTAATTTATAATTGATAAATATCTCATTTTTATCAGGATAAAACTTTAAACTTTGATCTTTCAGATTAGGAGATTTTTCAAGAAGATGACCGGTTTTATCAACTATCTCAACAAAAATAGGATTGATTTCAAGTTCACGATGTTCACGCTCCATCCAAGCATTCCTATTAAATCGTAACGCATTTTTTTCTATTACAATATCACTTTGATGTTTGTAAACTTCAGTTATTAGAAAATCATCCAATTGTTTGAACACGCTTTTACTTACGGTAAAAACTATAAAAAATAGTAATAGTCCAATGATGGCAGTCGTGCTAATCAAATACAATATGGCTAAGCGTTGTTTAAATGAATGTTTCATTACAATTGATGAATTAAGGATTTGTTATGCTCCATAAAAAAATTGTCTTTTTATATAAATCATTGCTTCATGCTAAATTTCTACTCATAATTTAAAAATTGAGAAAAACCATCGACTTACTATTTGCTAATGATCATTTAATTCTAATCCTTAACAATATATCCGACACCACGTATAGTTTCAATTATATTTTGATGATTTGCAGCCTTTATTTTTTTTCTTAATGAGTTGATATACACATCTATAACACCGCTATCATATTCAAAATGAATATTCCAAACTTTATTGAGAATATCGTCTCTAGTGCAAACTTGATTTTTATTTTGACATAAAAATACCAATAAATCAAATTCTTTTTGGGTTAAATGAAGCTTGATATTGTTAACGGAACATTCTCGTTTTTTCAAATTGATTTTAATATCTTTATGTGACAAAATCTCAGGTTGTTCATCTGTCGTATTACGCAATTGAACTTTGATACGCTCTAATAATTCTTCAAAGCTAAAAGGTTTTTTTAAATAATCATTTGCCCCGCTACGCAAACCCAAAATGGTGTCTTGTACCGTATCTTTTGCCGTCAAAAAAATGATTGGAGTCTGTATACCGGCATTTCTAGTTTTTTTCGTTACATCAATGCCTTGCAAACCCGGCAACATCCAGTCCATCAATATAATATCATAGGTATTTTGCAAAATTTTTTGCAAACCCGAAAGTCCGTCAAAAGCCGTCTCAACCGTATAATTTTCTTCTGATAAACCTTCGGTTAAAAATTCACTGATACCTTTTTCATCTTCTATAATGAGTATTTTTTGCATTAATATCTATTTTTCATGGCAAAATACATTATTTATTAATGAAAATGACTTAAAATTTGCTTAAAATTGTAGTGCTTTATTAAGTATTTTTAAAATGACCCAATTCATTAAGTTTTTGATATACTTTTGCAAAGTAAAAAACTTGGAATTGAAAAGCTTTTTTAAACATCTTTTTGATTTATATATTATCTTAAATGTCCATGTTGCATTGGCAATATCGGCATTATATTTGATTATTAACCAAGAGCATTCATTTATCTACCTCATTTTTTTAGGTAGCGCCACTATTTTGTCTTATAATTTTATCAGATTGATTAGTTTTAGCAGCAACCGGATGTTTATCAAAAAATATTATTTCCTATATAAACGACCTGTTATTATATTTTTAAGTTTAATAATTTTGACAGTATCAATAAGTTTTTTTATGTTAAACTTATCAACGAAATTATCAATTATTCCCTTAATGATGATGACGCTTTTATACAACTTTGATTACAAAAATCTTCCAAAATTCAGGGATAACGGTATCATTAAAATATTAATTGTCGGTTTTGTATGGACAGGATTGACGGTTTTAGTTCCAAATTTTGAAGATCTAAATATCAATATCATCCTAAAATCCTTATTGATTTTTTTATATGTTGTAATGCTAACTATTGGTTTTGATAAACGAGATATCTTAGTTGATAAAAGCCATCTAAAAACATTGCCCCAACTTTTTCCCAACAAAATGTTCGTGATTTATTTGATTTTCTTCGGCTTGATAACGGGTTTAAATTTCTTAATCTACCAACAACCTGCAAATTGGCTAAACGAACTCATTATTTTCTTTTCAACTTTGATGAGCTACCGGTCAAACACTGAAAAATCATTCTATTATACGGCATTTTGGCTGGAAGCGATGCCGATGTTTTGGCTCATTTTAATGCTCACCATAAATAGGTAAGGTAAATATTGCCAATAATACAAAATGTTCAAAAAATTATTTCTGTAACAAATAATCAATCACCGTAGCCGCTGCATGTAAGCCAAAAAGTGCCGGCATATACGATATGGTGCCGTAGTGTGATTTTTTAAAATCTGTATTGTCGGTCATTTGTAAGCTGTCAGGGTTTTGCAGTTCGGTAGAAAAAACACATTTTACGCCTTTTTGAATCCCTTGTTTTCGCAAGCGTTTTCGAATCACTCTGGCTAAAAAATCGTCGCGTGTTTTAGAAATATCGGCAACTTTGACTTTGGAAGGGTTCATCTTACCGCCTGCTCCCATTGCCGAAACTATTTTGATTTTTTGGCGTTTGGCAGCCAATATCAAATATATTTTGGGCGATACACTATCAATTGCATCGATGATATAATCAAATTTTGCACTTGTTACTAAGTCCGTAAATCCATCCGGCTCTATAAATTTATTGATCAGATGCAATTTAATTTCCGGATTGATGTCTCGTAATCTATTGGCTACCACTTCGGTTTTAGCACGTCCGACGGTAGAATGCAAAGCCGGCAATTGCCTGTTGATATTGGTTATATCCACCATATCGCCATCGACCAAAGTCAGCTCTCCGACACCGCTACGTGACAAAAATTCAGCAGCAAACGAGCCGACACCACCAAGCCCAACCACTAAAACATGGGCTTGTTGTAATTTTTCAAGCCCCTCGGTTTTTAACAATAAAGCGGTTCGTTCTTGCCACATAATTTTAAAAATGTCCTTCTCTTTGCACCAATTCTTTAACTTTTCTGAATAATGACGATGAAAAAACAAAATCATTCAAATCAGGATTGTCGGTAAAGAATATTTGTGACTTATCGCCTTCCCATTGCTTATACCCGTCTTTAAGCAAAATGATTTTTTCACCTATTTCCATAATCGAATTCATATCATGCGTGTTGATGACCGTAGTCGTATTGTAGCGAACAGTCAAATCGTGAATCAAATTGTCTATAATGATAGCTGTTTTAGGGTCTAATCCGGAATTGGGTTCATCGCAAAACAAATATTTGGGATATAATACAATAGCCCGTGCCAAAGCCACCCGTTTTTGCATGCCGCCGGATATTTCGGCAGGATATTTATCGTTAACCCCTTCCAAATTGACTTGTTCTAAAACTTCATTAACCCGTTTCTTTTTATCCTCAGGCGACATGGACGTAAACATACGCATGGGAAATTTGATATTTTCTTCTATCGTCATGGAATCAAACAAAGCATTACCTTGAAAAACAACACCTACTTCCTTACGGATTTGTCGTTGTTCGTCTAATGATAATTGATCCCAAACGCGTCCGTCAAAAGAAATCACCCCTTTATCAGGCTTGATTAAACCCAACATGCTTTTTAAGAAGACTGTTTTACCCGAACCGCTTCGTCCTATAATCATATTGGTTTTTCCGGTTTCAAAAACAGCCGAAATCCCTTTTAAAACCGGTTTGCCGTCAAATGCTTTATATAAATTTGTTACTTCAATCATCTAGCTTAACAATAATTGGGTTAAAATATAATTGAAAATAATAATATTGACACTGGTCCAAATCACCGCTTGCGTGGCAGCCCGTCCCACTTCCAACGAGCCTCCTTTGACATAATAACCGTAGTAGGAAGGAATCGTTGCAATAAAAAAGGCAAAAACCAAAGTTTTGATTAAAGCATAGACCACATCAAAACTATCAAAAGAATAGCGAATGCCTTTTAAATAATCATAAGACAAAACCATGCCGGTCATATTCCCAACCACCCAACCTCCAAAAACACCGAGAAACATACTGATAACTATCAAAAAAGGATAGAACGTCACGGCAGCCACAACTTTGGGCAAAACCAAATAATTCAACGAATTGACTCCCATTACATCCAAAGCATCAATTTGTTCGGTAATACGCATAGTACCAATGGTTGAAGCGATATATGAGCCGACAATACCGGCTAAAATAATAGAAATAAACGTCGGCGAAAACTCTAAAATGATAGATTTAATCGTAGCATAGCCGATGTATAATTTATCAATCAGCGGATTATTCAAGTTTCTGGCAGTTTGAATGGTTACGACCCCACCGATAAAAAATGATATAAAACCAACTAATCCAATGGATTTGATGCCCAAATCTTCCACTTCTTTAAAGTAATTTTCCCAAAATATTTTGGGTTTTTGCGGTTTTTTAAAAACCTGTTTGAGCATTAAGCTGTATTGTCCTATGGTTTCCAAATACTTCATTAAAGGATATTTTTAGCTAAAATAGAAAAATTCGAGCGTTAAATACAAATTTTCATTCAAAAGTTTGTTCAAGCCATAACACTTCTTAATTTTCCGGTTTTTCATAAAAAAAGCTTGCCAAAAACGACAAGCTTTTAAAAATATTTATGATTGGCGACGATTATCCGGTCGTTTATCTCTACGAGGTGGTCGTGGCAACAAAGCTTTTCTTGATAATTTCATTTTGCCTCGATCAAACCCTATTACTTTTACTTTTACCGTATCACCTTCTTTTAAAACATCGGTTACCTTGTTAAGGCGTTTCCAATCTATCTCGGAAATGTGTAATAATCCTTCGGTTCCGGGAGCTATTTCAACAAAAGCACCGAAATCTTTAATAGACACCACCTTTCCTTCATAAGTTTCACCAAATTCAGGTTCAAAAGTTATCACAGCAATACGATCCAAAACTTTTTGAATTTTATCCATGTCGGTTCCCATAATTTCAACAACGCCTTTACCATCCACTTCGTCAATAACAATGGTTGTATCTGTATCTTCTTGCAACTGTTGAATATCTTTGCCGCCTTTACCTATCACTGCACCAATATAATCTTTATCAATTTCTATTTTCACCATTTTAGGCACAAAATCTTTAACCTCAGGTCTTGGTTCCGAAATGGTTTTTGCCATTTCATTCATAATATGCAGCCTGCCTTCTTTTGCCTGATGAAGAGCTTTTTCAAGGATTTCGCGTTTCAAGTCCTTGATTTTTATATCCATTTGACAAGCGGTAATCCCATCTTTGGTACCGGTTACTTTAAAATCCATATCACCCAAATGATCTTCATCACCAAGAATATCGGACAAAACGGCATATTTTTTTGTGTCTTCATCATAAATTAACCCCATAGCAATACCCGATACCGGTTTTTTCATTTGAATACCGGCATCCATCAACGCCATAGAACCGGCACAAACCGTTGCCATAGACGATGAACCATTTGATTCTAAGATATCTGAAACCACTCTGATGGTATAAGGCGAATCTTCCGGCACCATCGGTTCCAAAGCGCGTTGCGCTAAGTGTCCGTGTCCTATTTCACGACGCGAAGTACCACGTAGCGGACGGGCTTCGCCGGTTGAAAAAGGTGGAAAATTATAATGTAAATAAAATTTTTCTTCACTTTGCAAAGTGGCGCCGTCAATCATATTCACTTCTCTGGAAGTTCCTAAGGTAACGGTTGCTAAGGCTTGTGTTTCGCCACGCGTAAAGATTGCCGAGCCGTGAACGGAAGGCAAGTAATCCGATTCTGTCCAAATAGGTCTGATTTCATCAGTTTTTCGACCATCTAATCGTATGCCTTCGTTTAAAATTAAATCGCGAACAGCTTTTTTCATTACTTTATGAAAATACTCGCCAATTAATTTACCTTTTTCTTCCAAGGTTTCTTCGTCGTAACTCTCTAAAAGTTCATCTTCAACAGCCTTAAATTTTTCGCTACGCTCTTGTTTTCCGGTACCTTCTTTGGCAATAGCATAAAGTTTATCATATACCGCATTTTCTATTTCATCATATAATGCTTCATCTTGTTCGGCTTTGGGATAATCTCTTTTAGGAAAGGCTTTGGCTACTTTTTCGGCAAATTTCTTTTGAACAGCCACTTGTTTTTTGATGGCTTGATGTGCAAATTCAATAGCTTCAATCATCTCTTCTTCACTAACCTCTTGCATTTGTCCTTCAACCATAGTAACGGAATCTTCCGTACCGCCTACCATTAAATCGATTGTTGCATTTTCGGTTGCTTCATAACTTGGATTGATGACTAACTCACCGTCAATCTTAGCCACACGCACTTCCGAGATAGGTCCTTCAAAAGGAATATCCGAAACTGCCAAAGCAGCAGAAGCTGCCAAACCGGCTAAAGAATCGGCTTGCACATTTTCATCATGTGACATTAATTGGATCATCACTTGAGTTTCAGCATGATAATCTTTAGGAAATAAAGGTCTTAATACGCGATCGACTAATCGCATCACTAAAATTTCTTCAGTGCTAGGACGACCCTCCCTTTTGAAAAATCCGCCCGGAAATTTACCCGAAGAAGCAAATTTTTCGCGATAATCTACCGTTAAAGGTAAAAAGTCAATATCAGGATTGATGTCTTTTGAGGCTACGGCAGTAGCTAATAACATGGTGTTACCCATGCGAACAACCACCGAACCATCAGCTTGTTTAGCCAATTTACCGGTTTCTATTGATATGGTTCGCCCGTCGTCGAGCTGTATGGTTTCTCTAATTGGTTCTGGTATCATAAATTAATCTTAATTTGAATTGTTCAGTTTTATTTTTTAACTGATAAAATAATGTAGTGATTTAAAGATACAAAGAAGGGCAGTCTCCTGCCCTTCTTAATATAGCCGGCTTATTTACGTAAGCCTAATTCTTTAATAATGTTTCGATATCTTTCAATATCGTTGTTTTTTAAATAATTTAAAAGACTGCGTCTTTTTCCTACCATCTTGACCAAAGCTTTTTCAGTACTATAGTCATGTTTGTTCTTCTTTAAGTGTTCGGTCAAATGGTTGATGCGATACGTAAACAACGCAATTTGTCCTTCCGGCGAACCGGTGTCTTTTTCAGATTTTCCGTATTTTGCGAAAATCTCTTTTTTTACTTCTGGTGTCAAATACATGCCAATATTGTTTTAAATGATTATTATGTATGTTATTATCAAGCTGCAAAGATACAATTATTTTTTTGATGAACAAATGTTTTTTTGAAATCATGATTTATTCCGGTTCGTTGTGTATCGTATTCTTTGATAAGTGTTTGTTACTTCAAACCGTATTCTCGTCTTTTGAATTGAGGAAATGAGGACTTATTGTGCTTCATTGAATATTTCGTTCATTGATTGTTGCTTATTGCTTCATACCTTATTCTCATCTTATAAACTGAGGAATTGAGGATTTACAATTAGTTGAAAGTTAAAAGTTACGGTTCATAGCATATTTCATTTTTGATGATTGTCTGCTATTACGAACCTTATGATTCATTTCCTCAAATCCTCATATCCTCATATCCTCTACTCATCAATTCATCAATTCATCATCCTATTCTTCATAAGCTTCGATAGGATCGCAGGTGCAGTGCAAATGCCGGTCGCCGTACGCATCATCTACACGCGCAACGGCCGGCCAAAATTTATTATCTCGAATATAATCTAACGGAAATGCTGCTTTTTGTCGTGTATATTGATGAAACCAAACATCAGCCGTTACCATTTCTTGTGTGTGTGGCGCATTTTTTAAAGGATTATCGGTTTGTTCCGGTTCAATTTCTTGAATTTCTTTCCAAATATTAATCATTGCAGCGGCAAAACGATCAATTTCTTGCTTACTTTCACTTTCGGTTGGTTCAATCATTAATGTATTATGAACAGGGAACGATACTGTCGGTGCGTGATAACCATAGTCCATCAAACGTTTGGCAATATCCATCACATTGACACCTTTTTCTTTAAAAGCGCGACAATCTGCAATAAATTCGTGAGCGGCTCTACCACGTTCACCGGTATATAAAACCGGATAATAATCTTTGAGCAAGGCTTCCAGATAATTAGCATTGAGAATGGCATATTCCGTAGCTTTTTTGAGGCCGTCCGGTCCCGCCATCCGGATATACGCATAAGAGATCAAGCTCACCAAAATTGAGCCATAAGGTGCCGCCGCAACAGCAGTTCCTTTTTTGCCTCCGGTTTTAATCAGTGGGTGAGAAGGAAGAAAATCAGCCAAATGAGATTTTACGGCAATAGGTCCGACCCCCGGACCACCGCCACCATGTGGTATAGCAAATGTCTTATGCAAATTAAGATGACAAACATCGGCACCGATAATACCCGGACTGGTCAAACCGACTTGCGCATTCATATTGGCACCGTCCATATAGACTTGCCCGCCATATTGATGTATGATACCGGTCATTTCTTTAATTGCCGATTCAAAAACGCCGTGAGTTGAAGGATAAGTGACCATAAAAACAGACAAAGTATCCTTATAGAATTCGGCTTTTTCACGTAAATCATCGACATCTATATTACCGTCGGGCGTAGTTTTGATGACAACAACTTTATGTCCTGCCATAACAGCCGATGCGGGATTGGTACCATGTGCCGATGCGGGAATTAATGCAATGTTGCGTTGTCCTTCCCCTCTACTCTGATGAAATTTTCTCACGGCTAACAATCCGGCATATTCACCAGCCGCTCCCGAATTAGGTTGTAAACTAACAGCATCGAGTCCGGTAATTTCTTTTAAGTAATTTTTCAAATTTTTAATAACGACTTGATAACCTTCTGCTTGGTCAACCGGAACAAACGGGTGTAAGCCATTCCATTTGTCCCAACTGACAGGAAACATTTCGGTGGAAGCATTGAGCTTCATAGTGCAAGACCCCAGAGGAATCATCGAATGTGTCAGAGACAAATCTCGGCGCTCCAGTTTTTTGATATAACGCATCATCTCCGTCTCCGATTGGTAAGAATTAAAAACCGATTGTTGCATAAAATCATCCTCGCGTAATAATGCATCGGGTATGACGGCAAAATTATCTTTGGTTTGTGGTATTTGTTTTTCAAAAGCAAATATTTTTAAAATGCTGTTCACATCGACATCAGTCGTATTTTCATCCAAAGAAACTGCTACTAAATGGTCGCCGTGATAATAATTTAAATTGATTTTCACTGCTTCTGCAACGGAACGAATTTTCTCAACTTCTACCGGAATCAACAAAGTGTCAAAAAACACATCATGAACCGGTTTATACCCAAGTTCTATCAAACCGAAATATAATTTTTTAGTTAAACGATGAATATTGCCGGCTATTTCTTTCAAGCCTTGAGGACCTTGATAAACTGCATACATACCGGACAAAATAGCCAACAAAACTTGCGCCGTACAGATATTTGAAGTGGCTTTTTCGCGCTTGATATGTTGTTCTCTTGTTTGCAGAGCCATACGTAAGGCTTTTTTACCTTGCGCATCGACGGTTACACCGATAATTCTACCCGGTATATGC
>JALVEJ010000096.1 GCA_027031025.1 Flavobacteriales bacterium
TTAAATTATTTTTTTCATTATTTCAAAAAAAATATTATGCGTGCATAATAAATTGAAAATAATATCGTAAATTCGTAGCGAAATAAATTTGAGTAAAATAAAAAACAAAGCTATATGAAGATCTTATTTTTAATGAGTAGTGTGCCCGACACGACTTCAAAAATAAATTTTACGGATAATGATACAAAATTTGACGAATCGGGTATTCAATACGTCATCAATCCGCATGATGAGTTTGGCTTGACGAAAGCCATGCAAATCAAAGAAAAAACCGGTGCGGAACTGGTAGTTTTAAATGTTGGAACTGCTAAAACCGAGCCGGTTATCCGCAAAGTTTTAGCTATTGGTGCCGATAAAGCTGTTCGCATCGATGCCGATCCGAAAGACAGTTATTTTACGGCAGTTCAAATTGCCCATTACATCAACAATCACGATGAATTTGACCTGATTATCGCCGGAAAAGAATCATTAGATTATAACGGTGGTATGGTCCACGGCTTAGTTGCCGGCATGACAAGCAAAAAGTTTATCAATGCCGTTATGGGACTGGAACTTAAAGACAATAATATGGTTGAAGTTGCCCGTGAAATTGATGGCGGGAAAGAATTTATAGAAACGAGTTTGCCCTTAATCATAGGCGGACAAAAGGGTTTGGTGAAAGAAGAAGAATTGCGTATTCCGAATATGCGCGGAATTATGATGGCTCGCAAAAAACCATTGGAAGTATTGCCGGCTGTTGAAGCAGCGGTTAAAACCAAAATTGACAAGTTTGAAAAACCGGCGCCCAAAGGTGCTATTAAATTAGTCGATAAGGATAATTTGGATGAGCTTATCGATTTGTTACACAACGAAGCCAAAGTTATTTAATGTTAAACTAAAAAAATATTATTATGTCAATCTTAATATATGCAGAACAACAAAACGGAAAAGTGGCTAAAAGTGCCAAAGAATTAGCTTCTTATGCCAAAGCTTATGCCGACAAAACCGGACAAGACGTTGTAGCCGTTGGTGCCGGTTTGGAAGATGCCGACAGTTTATTTCAATATGGTGTTTCGAAAGTATTAAATGTCAATGATGACACGCTCAAAACCTTTAATGCTTTTGCCCATGCCCAAATGGTTGCACAAGCTGCCGGCCAACAAGGCGCCGATTTGATTTTAATCAGCGACAGCAATGATGCCGTTTACATGGGACCTATTCTGGCTGATAAATTAGATGCAGGTTATGTTTCTCATGTTATTGGTTTGCCGGAAGATGGCGGAAATTTTACCGTAAAAAGAAAAGTTTTTTCAAACAAAGGCATCGCTTATACAGAAGTTTTAAGCGATAAAAAATTGTTACGTTTGGCAAAAAATTCTTTTGGAATGCTTGAAAATCCGGTAGCGGGAAGTGTAGAAGATTTTGCGCCGGATGTTGATAAAAGTGTTTATGAAACATACAAAGTTACCAAAGTAGATAAAGCTACGGGTAAAGTATCTTTGACCGATGCCGATATTATCGTATCAGCCGGTCGCGGTTTGAAAGGACCCGAAAATTGGGGTATGGTAGAAGAATTAGCCGATGTGCTCGGCGCTGCTACTGCTTGCTCCAAGCCCGTGGCCGATATGGGGTGGCGTCCGCATACCGAACACGTCGGACAAACCGGAAAGCAAGTCGCCCCTAATTTGTATATTGCCATAGGTATTTCGGGAGCCATTCAACATTTGGCCGGCGTCAATGGTTCCAAAAACATGTTAGTCATTAATAACGATCCGGAAGCACCATTCTTTAAAGCTGCCGATTATGGTGTTGTTGGCGATGCTTTTGAAGTGGTTCCTAAATTGATTGAAAAACTTAAAGCTTTTAAAAATCAGTAAATTGAAGTTTTTTATATTTTTCATCTCCGCCGGACTTTTCCGGCGGAGATTTTGTTTGTATAAGAATTGAATGTTTTTCTTTTAAAAAATACTCCAACCCAATTTGGTTGTCAATAATTCCAAAGCTTTCATACCTTTAACGGAATTACCTTTCGGATTGAGTAACGGACTCCAAACCGCTACGGCGTATTTTCCCGGATGAATAGCCGCAATGCCACCACCGACACCACTCTTTCCGGGCAAGCCAACGCGGAAGGTGAATTCTCCGGCTTCATCATAAAAACCACAAGTCTGCATAATGGCATTTAAGCGCTTAGACTGACTGCTAGTCAAAATTTGTTCTTGCGTGCCGGGCAGTTTGCCATGATTGGCATATAATAAAAAAGTCCGGGACAATTCCGGGGCAGTCATTTCTACCGAACATAGTTTAAAATATAAATCTAAAACTGCTTCGGTATCATTATGAATACGACCGAAAGATTTCATTAAGTTAATCAGAGCACGATTACGGTAACTCGTCTTTTTTTCGGATTGATATACTTTCGGGTTGTAAGATATTGTATTGTTTTGTGCAATTTTTTTAATAAAATCAAATAAATCCTGTTCGGGATTGGGTAATTCATCTATCAATACATCACAGATAGCCAAAGCCCCGGCATTGATCAAAGGATTGCGGGGCATGCCTTCTTCTTGTTCCAATTGGATTAACGAGTTGAACGGGTCACCGGAGGGTTCTATGCCGACATGTCGGAAAACCTCATTGCCTTTTAGCTTGTAAGCCAAAGTAAAGGCAAAAACTTTGGCGATACTTTGAAGGCTGAATTTGTCGTTGATATCACCTATTCCGTAATTTTTACCTGATAATTCTGTCAGATTTATAGCGAATTTGTCCGGTGAAATTTTGGCCAATTCGGGTATATAATCCGCTTGTTTGCCTTGCAAGTTCAACCGGTTTACTTCGTTAAATATCTCATTTAAAATTTTTTGATACATCCTGTAAGCTTTATTGCCCGAAAATAGGGTAATAGTGAAATTACTAACTTGTTTTTCTCAGTTTTTGAGGATAAATATTAAATGTGCCATGTTAGCATAACTATTTGATTTATTAATATACTCTCTTAACTTTCCAATTTTTTCCTACCCATAAACCTACAATTTCATCAACCTCAAACCCCATTTTTTTAACGCGTTTAATGGCTTTTTTTAATTGTTTGAGCTGTACCGCTTTTTTTTCGGGATTGCCCGCACAGTCATAGTGGGCTACAATAAAAATATGTTTTGAATGGTGTTTGTTAACAGAAATATTTAAGCGGTATTTAATAGCTTCTACCAAAGCTTTATCTTTATTTTCAGCTAATATTTTAACCGGTCCGGCTTCGGTAATCATATCGGGATAATCGATATCATAATTTTCAATAATCCATTCTAACACAGGGAGTTGTGTTCGACCGTCCATGCAATTGATGACGCTGGCAAATTTATCAATATCAAGATATTTCATCAGTGTTTTTTGTTTTATTTTATTTACCAATTTATTTTTTTAAATTAAACAATTAGAATATTATTACTTTCAATATGTTTTGAATAAAAATTTCCAGACTGCTTAAATCAATATGGGTCTAAAATACTTGATTCGACAAAAAAATCACAAATTATCGTCAGAGAGCTTATCCCCCCGCAATTTTCTATAATATTTACGCGCATCGACATACCAAAAGCTGGCTGGATATTCTAATATGATTTTTTTAAACAAGGCTTTGGCTTTGTCGGCATTGCCGAGCTGTTCGTAGATTATTGCCATTCTAAATAGGGCGTCGTCTTTGAGCAAGTCTTCGGTTTGGTTGTCCAAAACAGCTTGGTATTTTTGTAGTGCTTCATCATATTTGCCGGATTGTTCCAAGAGTTTGCCGGTGAGCATTAAGGCATCGTCGTAGATGAGTTGTCCTTTAAAGTTACGGGTTAAAGTGTCGAGTATTTTAAGGGCGACTTGCGGTTGTTTTCTGTAAATTTCAAACTTGGCACGCGCCATTTTTTTAAGTCCGGAATAAAGTGTATCACCTTCTTCTTTGTTGTTGATAATCAACAAGTCCAAATCAATGGCATCATTGGCAATTAAATCGCTAGCCACCGATTTGATAACTTTGAGTTGTGCGTGTGCCCAATCGATATCGCCTTGATAAAAAGAGGCGCAGGCAATGTCATAGGTAGCTTTGTGGCCGGTCGGGTTATTGGGAAAATCCAGCTGCACTTGGGTATATAGCACTAATGCTTGGTTAAATTTTTTTTGATACAATAAAATATCGGCTTGTTTCAGCTTGATAGCCGCTTGTTGTTTGCGGCTAAAAGTTTTATGCACCAATCCATCTAAAATGTCTAAGGCTTTTTCGGGTTGGTTTAAATGAAAAGCCAAAAAGTCGGCATAACCAATTTTTAAATCCGTTTGATTTTTGGGCGACCAATTTTCTTGTAAATAGGTTTCAAACTGCTGCGCAACAGCTTGTTTTTGTTCCGGATTTAAAATAGTTTTTAAATCGAGTTTTAACAATTCCAATTTGGCTAATTCGGCATAATTCGAATCCTTGTTTTGTGTGGACAAAAAACGCAAAATACTTTGAGCATCACCGGTTTTTTTGTTAAATACTGCGGTTTGTGCCAAATGGTAAATTTCGCTGAGTTCGGCATCGCCTTTGCGGTATAAACTTTTGAGTTGCAAAAATGCCTTTTTGTATTCTTTTTGTTGGGTATAAAGCCATTGAAGTAGTCGGTACCAAGTGGTTGCATGCGTGTCTTTGATGCGTTGCACCAATTGGTTTTTTAAGATCAAATTGGCTGCATTTTCAGGGTCTTGTGAGATACTTCTGGTCAGATAATATTTGACTTGCGACGCATATTTTGGTTCTTTTTCTATCAAGTCCAAAAAGCTTTTAATCATATTGGGCAAATCGTTTTTTTCGGCATAAATTTGAGCCATCTGCATCAAATAATTAGCATTATTACCTTGTTTTAAAGCGATTTGATAAGTTTGCAGTGCTTCGTCCAATAAATATAATTTTTTAAAAGCTTGTCCGACGGCATAAGCCCGATATGGCGTTTTTTTGACGGCTTTTAGGGCTTTTTGATAATATTTTTGAGCTTTGATACTGTCTTTTTGCATTTGGTAATTATACCCCAGATAGACAAAGTACTGCGGCTTTTGTTTGGTATTTTGTTGTTTGATGAGCTTGTTGACGGCGTTAAATTTTGATTGAGATTGGTATATTTTGATCAAATTAAAAATATAATTGTCATTATAAGGAAATTTGTCAACCAATAATTTGTATTCGTAAGCCGCTTTATCCAAATCGCCTTGTTCGAAATATTTTTTGGCCAAAACCGGATTCTGCCCAAACAACATGCTTGCAGGGGCAAAAATTGCTAATAATAATATAATGTATAAATTTTTGGGCATTGGTTTGTTGATGTTTGGTGCAAAGTTAATTAATATTTTGAGGAATTGAGGAATTTTTCGCCGCTTCATAGTTTATTTGGCGCTTTTGATGAGTTTTGTTTGCTTCATATTATATTACTGCTTTAAATTTGAGGAATTGAGGAATTGAAAGCACAGGTCATTGAGTGATTTTTGTGACGCAGGAGCAAAAAGTGTATCGAAATGACCGGTTTTGTTGAGGAATTGAGGATTTGTTGTGCTTCGTAGAATATTTGGTGCTTTGATGATTACTTATGGCTTCAAAAAATGTTTCTACTTACTATTTGAGGAATTGAGGAAATGAGGGAGGAAAGAAATATCGAACACCGATTAATGATTTTTGATTTTTTTTACGAACTTTCAACTCCTCGTTCTGATTTTTGTGACTTTTCGAGTCAACCTGTTTCAGGGCAAGTCAGTATTTTATATATAAGTTGTTTAACAATGACAATTGCGTCAAGTTTTAAGAATAAATTGTATTTTTGTAATCATTTTTCAAATTTGATGAAAGACACAAAAGAGATACACATTATAGACAAACTTGGCGTAAATGCCGGTAAGAAAATCATTATTCTTGGCGGCATGCATGGCAACGAAATCAATGGCGTTGAAGCTATTGAACAGGTTTTGCCTCGATTAAAAAAACTGCTGGATGAAACAACCGGTCAAATTTGGTTTCTTAAAGGTAATGTTCCCGCTTTGGAAGCGGGTGAACGATTTCTTGATAAAGATTTAAACCGTCTTTGGCTCAACAAACACTTGCAAAATCAAAACCCGAATATTGCCGATTATACCGCTCTCCATGCTTTACATGATTTAATTGTCAACGACATTTGTCAAGGGCTATTTGACAATTGTATTTTTTTAGATTTGCATACTTTTTCTGCCAAAAGCGGCGTGTTTGCTATTCCTGCGGGTAACCGGAAAAGTTTGGAATTTGCCCGTTCTTTCGGCGTCCCTTTTATTGAGCGTTTATCCGAAAGTTTGCCCGGAACAGCTTTGCAATATCTGGGTCAAAAAGGCATGACATCGGTTGTTTTTGAAGGTGGCACACACCAAACTCCCGAAGCAACACGAAATTTAACTGCCGGTATTTGGCATAGTCTGGCTTATGCCGGTTTTTTAGCCGAAAATTTGCCGGAAGTTGTTCAAAGTAGACAATTGTTAAAAGACATTTCAAAAGATTTACCGCATCACTTAGAATTGACATACCGCCACAAGCTCGATCAATATCAAAATTTTAAGATGCAACCGGGATATTATAATTTTAAACCGGTACAGAAATCTGAAAATTTGGCAATTCAAAATCAACAAGTTATAGAAAGTCCGTCTAGCGGTTATATGCTGATGCCTTTATATCAAAAAAAAGGTAGTGATGGATTTTTTATCGTAAAAGAAAAGTAATGTCGTTTTATGCTCCCGGAAAATTGATGATTAGCGGCGAATATGTCGTATTAGATGGTGCCTTGGCACTGGCAATTCCAACCGCCGGTTACGGTCAAAATTTGCAAGTTGATAAACATCCGGCTGACAACCATCGTTGGGAGAGCTATGATGTCAACGGGAAATGGTTTGAAGCTGTTTTTTCAAAAGATTTAAATCAAATCATCACAACAAGTAACAAACCGCAAGCTGTTATTATTCAACAACTTTTGCAATTTATTAAACGTCAAAAACCGCAATTGTTTCAACACTCTAAATATTTTAAAACAAACTTAAATTTTAACCGGTTTTGGGGTTTGGGTTCATCATCAAGTTTGATAGCATTGCTTGCCAAATGGTCAGGTGTGTCTGCTTTTGATTTGCTTAACATTAGTTTTGGCGGTAGCGGTTACGACGTGGCAGTTGCTATGCAAAATCAAGCTATTCTATATCATTTATCTGGCAGAAAACAATCTGGCGCTCCGGTTTACCGGGAACAGTATCCGGTTTGGCAAGTGGTTAATTTTCAACCGGTTTTTGCTAAAAATCTGTTTCTTATTTATTTAAATATCAAACAAAATAGCCGCAAGGAAATCCAAAATTATCAATATAAAAAAGTAACGCCGGCACAAGTCAAAACCATTTCAAAAATCAGTCAAGACATTCTACAATGTCAAAGTTTAGAAGGATTTGAAAGGCTTATCGACCAACACGAACAAATTATTAGCCGGATTTTAAAGCGTCCCATGGTGCAGCAAGCATTTTTTGATGATTATCCGGGACAAATCAAAAGTTTAGGGGCTTGGGGGGGTGATTTTATCATGGCAACCCGGCAAGAAGCACCGGATTATTTCCGGTCAAAAGGTTATCATCAAATTATTTGTTTAAAAGACATATTGGGCTAATGGACACCGGAAAACTCTTGGAATGGTATCAACAAAATAAGCGTGACTTGCCTTGGCGACAAACCAAAGATCCGTATAAAGTTTGGTTATCTGAAATTATTTTACAACAAACCCAAGTTAAGCAAGGACTACCTTATTATCAAAAGTTTGTATCGCATTATCCTACCATATTTGATTTGGCAGCCGCCGAAGAACAAGAAGTTTTAAACTTATGGCAAGGGTTGGGATATTATTCACGCGCCCGTAATTTACACTACACGGCCAAGGATATCGTGACTAATTATCAAGGTGCATTTCCTAATACTTACAAAAAACTTTTAAAATTGAAAGGTGTCGGTAGTTATACGGCGGCAGCAATTGCATCATTTTGCTATAATGAACCGGTTGCCGTTCTAGACGGGAATGTTTTTCGTGTATTATCACGTTTGTATGGCGTAACAACACCAATTAACACAACCGAAGGCAAAAAAGTATTTACCAAACTGGCACAACAAAACCTCAACTTGCAGCAACCGGGATTGTACAATCAAGCCATTATGGAATTTGGCGCTTTACATTGCAAGCCGTCCCAGCCAAAATGTGAAAATTGTCCGTTGGCAGTTAATTGTGTGGCATACCAAACAGGACAAACGACCGATTTGCCGGTTAAGTTGTCTAAAATTAAAGTTAAACAGCGTTATTTGCATTATTTTTTGGTGCAATGGCAAGACCGCATCATATTGGAAAAACGTGAAAATAAAGGTATTTGGCAAAATTTATATCAATTGCCTTTGATTGAGACCGGTAAACAAAATCGGATTTCGAAAGGAGAATTTGTGCAATTGTTTAACAAATACAAAATTGTTCCAATAGATAAACCGGTACAGATTGAAAAAACCATCCATAAGCTGACGCATCAGCATTTACATATTACGTTTTGGCAAGTGAAAAGCCTTAAAAAACCGGCTTTAAGCGTCTCAAAATCAACGCTAAAAGACTATCCGTTACCGGTTGTAATTGCTCGTTTTTTGGAGCGGTATTTGTGAAATTTTACAAATAAATTGTCAGAAAAACAATTTTTTACTCCGGGTCGGAATAATAAATTTTTAAAACCGGTTTTAAGGTCGTATTTGTGGATTGATTACCATAGAGTATCACGCCTTTAGGATTGTAAGCATCCGGATCTCTAAAAATGTCTTTTACTTTTAAGAATGTGTGTACATCACTGGTAACTCGTAAGCCCAATTTGACATTGGTTGAATCCCGTTTAATGATATTTCTGATATGTCTTGTGATTCCGAATCTGTAATATTGATGCCCTTCTTTGTCGGTTTTTAGTTTACCGCTATATTCCTTATAGTCATTGTCAGGAAGATTTTCAGGTGCATTTAAGTCTGCTAAAATGTTGGAATTGTCATAGTCATAAAGGAATAACCGATAAGGTTGTGCCAACATATCGGCAGTTGCGGTTTCATCGACATAAAAATATAATTCTGCGCGGTTAATCAACCAGTCTTTTAATCGTAAGTCACGCAATTGTTGGTCGTCAAACAGCTGAATAACAGCTTCTGAGCCGGCTTCACCTTTTAACACAATTTCCATATCACCATTGATTAAATCGCTATTGTTCAAGGCGGTTTGGACGTAACTACTTAAATTGTTTTCATAGTGGTTCACAACAGTATTGCCCAATTTCATGGTTATTTCCTTGTAAACAGTCTTAACAGTGTCATCGGAAGTGTCGTTGGGGGTGTCGTTATCATCGGTTTGTTCTTCGGTGTATTGTACCAAAATTTTGGCTTTATTAAATGGCAATTGCATCAATAAACCTTCACCATTGTCACTGATAGCTTCCATATAAATGCCTCTGAAATAATCTTTAAACTTTTCTGTATTGCTCAAAACATCTTCTCCCGAATGGTCAAATATTTTTTGTCTGAAAAATGTGGTATCCAGTTTGATAACCATATGCGGTTCTAAGGAATCTTTAACTATCTTTTCATTGTTATCATCCAATTTAAAACTACCGTCTTCTTCACGTTGGTAAGTGATGTAAGCATCGTTGCTAACATTAAAACCAATGGTGTCAGCTATCATAGTCGATTTGTAGGGATTAAAATCAAAATCAGAATAGTAGTGTCGTCTGGCTTCTAAATTGGTATCCGGGTCAAAGGAAGGCAAAAGATAAGTTTGCTCAAAAATCTTTATTTCAAATTTATGACTGCCGAATATAGAGTCCAATACATAAACTTTATCGCCGTTTACAACTTTGGTATGCGAAAAATAAGGCACCAGAAGTTTAGCCCCAAGCAATTTGACATTGTCACCGAATGCTTGACTAAATTTGGCGGCATCGGGCAAAATATCAGTGACAACATCCGCTTTAAGCGTCCCGAATTTGTTGTCTTTATAAATACCTAAGGAGGCAATAGGCAAATTGCTACCGGCAATACTCGCAGATCCGGTACTCATCACTTTTTCAACACGTTGGTCATATATTCTAACCAAACCGTCTTGATACAATTCGCCTTTAAATAAAGGTTTGTCAATCAAATTGTTACCTATGGTTGTAAAATCTTTTTTACAGGAAATATTTAGTATAACTGCCAATAGCAGCACAATGATACTTTTTTGTTTAGTCAACATAAAATTTTTCTTTTTTAATACGATTAATGTCAGCCATTAATTGGCAGGAGATTTTTCGCCAAAGGCTTCGATGATTCTGGTTTTTAATTCGTTTTCATTTTCGTCCAAATCTATATCGGAAACATTGATAACATCCAAATCTTTTCCTTCCAGATGCCGGGCTATGGCTTCCGGCATATTTTTGGTTCGCACAATGACGCCATCGGCTAAATCAATAGCATTTTTAAGTAGATTTATTTCAGTAGGCTCTTTGTATTTTTCAATAAATTCTTGGGGCAGTTCGTCAAAAATTAATTTATCTTTTAAGTTTTCGGACATGGGTTTTTCAAAAGTTTCATCCGATAAAACCATATAAATTTTACTATCGTGAAATAAAGGTTCGTTTTTGTAATAGGTTTTGATATATAACGGCAACAAACTTGAAAACCAATCAAATACCAAGATATAATCGGGTCGCCATTTGAGTTTTTTAACCGTTTCGACCACGCCTTTGGTAAAAAACACCGCTCTGCCGTCATTATCTTCAAACAACTGGTTGTCATCATCGGCAAAAACAGCTTTACGCTTAAAAAACTCATCATTATCAATAAAATAGACTTGCATGCGTTCTTTGGGGATGGAAGCTACTTTTATAATCAAAGGCATATCGTCATCATTGATCACGATATTGACGCCCGAGAGCCGAATCACTTCGTGCAACTGGTGCTTCCGTTCGTTGACTGTGCCGAAACGGGGCATAAACATTCTGATTTGGCTACCTTTACTATTGGCGGAACGGGCTATTTTGTATGCCAAATTAGCGGTATCGTTATGGCTCATATACGGATAAATACCCGACGAAGCTATTAAAAAGTTTTTAGATTTCATAAAACCAAGGCTTGTTATTGATTTACAAAGATACAAAATTTTGATGTATATTTGAAGCTCATCAACCTGGGTTGCTAGTTAAATTTTTCATAATGAAAGTATTCCGCAATAAAAAAGAGCTTAAAAATCATATCAAATCACTCAAAAATCAAGGAAAATCTATTGGTTTTGTGCCGACCATGGGTGCCTTACATCAAGGGCATTTAGCTTTGGTCAAAAATTCACTAAAAGACAATGATGTTACGGTTGTCAGTATATTTGTCAATCCGACGCAGTTTGATAATCCGGATGATTTAAAAAAATATCCGCGTACTTTTGAAACGGATTTGTCATTACTGAAAGAACTATCTCCCGAAATCATCATATTTTATCCCGATGCAGAAGATTTTTATGACGGGAAAATTCAAAGTGAACATTTTGATTTTGACGGCTTGGAAAATGAAATGGAAGGTAAACACCGTCCGGGGCATTTTGACGGCGTTGGTACGGTAGTCAAAAAGTTGTTTGAAGTAGTGCAACCCGACAGGGCTTATTTTGGCGAAAAAGATTTTCAACAATTACAAATTATCAAAAAATTGGTCGAAAAACAGCAAATGCCTATTGAAATTATTCCGATACCCATTTATCGCGAACCGGATGGCTTAGCCATGAGCTCGCGTAACCGTCGCCTGACGCAACATCATAGAGCGGCGGCACCTTTTATTTATCAAGTATTGAAACAAAGCAAGGTGTTGTTTGAAAAAGAACCAATTGATACGGTCAAAAATTTTGTCAGTAAGGCTATTGAGGCACATCCTTATTTAGAATTGGAATATTTCGAAATAGCCGAGGAACAAACCCTAAAACCGGCAACTAAAAAAATAACCGGTAACAAATACCGTGGGTTTATCGTTGTATATGCAGGAGAAATTCGATTGATTGATAATATTGAATTGAGGAGTGAGGAAAAATTTTAAAATTATGAAAAAATACCAAACTTAATAACATATAAAATCCCCAATTCCTCAAATAAAAAGCAGAAATTTTAAATGAAGTAGAAAAAAGCATCAGTGAAGAAAACAAACTTTGAAGCAATATAAATCCTCAATTCCTCAAACTATATGCAGCAGTAAAGTATAAAGCAGTAAACAAACCTCAAAGAACCTAATAAACTATGAAGCAGATAAAATCCTCTTTTTCTCAAATAAAAAGCAGAATTATAATTCGTAGTACAAATTAATAATCCAAAAAACGAATTTTACAATGAACTACAACAAATCTTCAATTCCTCAAAATAATCCTGTCATAGAACTCAAAGATATTCAACGCCATTTTAAAATGGGTAATGAAACCGTTAAAGCCCTCCGTGGGATTAATCTAAACATTGATCGCGGGGAATATGTTGCCTTAATGGGACCTTCGGGAAGTGGTAAATCGACTTTAATGAATATTATCGGGGCATTGGACACGCCGACTTCGGGCAAATACCGGCTCAATGGACAGGAAGTCGAAAAATTAAGCGATAACGAACTGGCTAAAATCCGGAATAAAGAAATCGGGTTTGTCTTTCAGACTTTTAATCTGCTACCGCGAACCACAGCACTGGACAATGTGGCGCTGCCATTGGTATATGCCGGCAAGCCCAAAGCCCAACGAACCGAACGCGCCAAAGAAGTTTTAAAAACCGTCGGGCTTGCCGACCGTATGACGCACAAACCCAATGAGTTATCCGGTGGACAACGCCAACGCGTTGCCGTAGCCCGTGCACTGGTTAACAATCCGTCTATCATTTTAGCCGATGAACCCACCGGAAACCTCGACTCTAAAACGTCTGAAGAAATTATGGAACTTTTTGACGACTTGCACCGCAAAGGACACACCATTGTGTTGGTGACTCACGAGGAAGACATTGCCGAACATGCCAAA
>JALVEJ010000097.1 GCA_027031025.1 Flavobacteriales bacterium
AAGGTATAATCCGAGTGTCAAAATAGCCAACCATATATCTTTGCTGTCTTTTTTACCAAATACTTTAAGCAACTGCACCCATAAGACCGGAATCATCAATAAATTGACAACCGGAATATAAACAAAAATCAGCCACCACTTAGGTCGATTGATAACGTCCATGAGTTCATAAATATTAAGGAAAGGCACAAAAGCTTTCCAAGCAGGTTTGCCTGCTTTTTGATAAAATTTAAATGTCGCTGCGCCATGAACGATGTTCATTGCGATAAAAAAAATCAGCCATTGTATTGGGGTCATAGTATTCGAGTTAAAAGTTAATAGTTAAAAGTTGAATGTTTGATTTGTCTGCCATTTCTAACGTAGCGAGAAATCTTATTTTTCATCTGTTTATTTTTTATTTTGACATCAATGTTCCCGACTATTGTCGGGATAACCTTTGATGATTAAAATAATCATTTCCCACGACAAAAGTCGGGGCAGGCGTTGTGTGTTTAGTAATTATTTTAATCATGTCGGTTTCATTTTCAATTAAATTTTAAAGTCATTTGCAATCCGAATACCGGTTTTTGCATTACCGGCAGTTGCACGGGTTCAAAACTCAAATTATCATTGACATTCCATTGTTTTAAATGGGCGCTAACATTGGCATCTATAACATTGAGCACATAGGCTAAAATAGTCAGTAACATTGCTGTATCGCGTTGACGCCGGTAAAATTTTTGTATATCTATCAAAACTTCATCGGTATATTGCGGAAATTCATCTTCCAATCCGTTTTTTCTGTCAAAATAGGCTTGTCTAAACCGGTTATACTCGTTGTTATTTATGACATAAAAATAAGCACCGGCACCAATAGCGCCGTAAACAATCGGGATTTTCCAATATTGTCTGTTATAAGCTTGTCCCAATCCGGGCAAAATTGCCGAATAAAAGGCGGCTTTTGCCGGAGCTAAAATGTTGATTTTGTTGTGATTAGCAAGTGTGTCGGGCTTAATATACAAACTATCCCGATGTTTGGCAGGGATAGTGTCTGTTTGTGCATGTAAGTCGGACAATCCGGTTAAACCACAAAAAAATACTATGAAAATTAAAACTTTTATAACAACCGGTTTTTAATCTTTTCAAGTTCTTCTTCCGTTTTAAAAGGAATGGCTATTTTGCCGGTTCCTTTGTCATTGATGGTAATTTTGACTTTTTGACCTAAATGTTTAGCCAGTTCTTTTTCGAGCTGTTTTATCTGTTCGGGGATAACTTTTTTGGAAGGTTTTAAAGATAAAATTTTCCCTTCTCTAAACTTTTTTACCAAATCTTCGGTTTGTCTGACCGACAGATTATCCTTAACAATTTTTTCATAAAATTCCAGTTGAACGGTATTGTCTTCAATATTGATTAAGGCACGTCCGTGTCCCATACTGATAAATCCGTCTCTGATACCGGTTTGAATAATAGGGTCGAGTTTGAGCAAGCGTAAATAATTGGTAATGGTAGACCGTTTTTTTCCGACGCGTTTACTCATTTCATCTTGGGTTAGGTTGAGTTGGTCAATCATGGCTTGAAATGATAGGGCTATTTCTATCGGGTCTAAATCTTCACGTTGGATATTTTCAACCAATGCCATTTCGAGCATTTCCCTGTCGTCGGCTAGTCTGACATAAGCCGGAATATTTTTGAGTCCGGCTATTTTAGCGGCTCTTAACCGGCGTTCACCGGAAATTAAATCAAATTTATTGCCATTTTTTCTAACCGTAATAGGTTGAATAACACCGAGTTGTTTAATGGATGCTGCCAGTTCTTCAATAGCTTCGCGGTCAAACTGTGTCCTTGGCTGATGCGGATTGGCAATAATATCTTCCAAAGGAATTTCGATGATATTGCCAACAACCGATTCGGCACCTTTGTCACCGGCAGATTTGATGTTTTCATTGTTAAGTATTGCAGATAAGCCTCTTCCGAGACGTTGTTTTTTAGCGGATTTTGCCATAATTATTCTTCGTTTTCTTCAGTTTGTTTCTCTTTATTAATCAGCTCGTCTGCCAAGTTAAGATAATTGACAGCTCCTTTACTTGTAGCATCATATTCTAAAATACTTTCACCAAAACTAGGCGCTTCACTCAGCCGGACGTTTCTTTGGATAACGGTATCAAAAACCATATCGCCAAAGTGTTTTTTAACTTCTTCGACTACTTGATTTGAGAGTTTTAGCCGTGCGTCATACATGGTTAATAATAGTCCTTCGATATTTAAATCCGGATTATGAATTTGTTGCACGTTTTTAATGGTATTGAGCAATTTTCCCAAACCTTCCAAGGCAAAATATTCACATTGAATAGGAACAATAACCGAATCGGCTGCTGTTAAAGCGTTGAGCGTAATCAAACCGAGTGAAGGAGCGCAGTCTATTAAAACGTAATCGTAATCATCTTTGATTTCCTTAATAGCTTCTTTGAGCATGAATTCGCGATTAGGTTTATTGACTAATTCTACTTCAACGGCTACCAAATCAATATGTGACGGGATTAAATCCAAATTCGGACTATTGGTTTTTATAATGGTTTCTTTGACAGGCACTTCGTGTTCAAGCAGTTCATAAGTTCCGGCAGGGGCTTCTTCAATATCAACCCCTAAACCTGACGATGCATTGGCTTGCGGATCAGCATCTATCAATAAGACTTTTTTTTCTAAAACACCTAATGCCGCAGCCAGATTAACTGCTGTGGTGGTCTTACCTACGCCGCCTTTTTGATTAGCTATTGCTATAACTTTACCCATTTTTCAGACTTAATTTTGGAAATGTAAAAATACAAAATTTATCGGTAATTGAAAATTCGAATTTTTATTTTAACAAGATTTTTAAATATATGAGGAAATGAGGAAAAGAGAAAATGAGCAACTGAGTATTTTTTGCTACTTCATAGTATGTTTTGCGCTTTGATGATTGTTATTTATTTCATACTTTGATACTGCATATAATTTGAGGAAGAGAGAAATGATTTTTTGAGCTTCATAGAATGTTCTGTTCATTGATGTTTATTCTCTACTTCCGACTTTACTTTTGCCGGTAATCTGATGAATTGATAATTTTTTCCGTTTCATAGAATATTTAATTCATTGATGTTTGTTTGCTACTTCTGATTTTATTACTGCTTCTAATCTGAGGAAATGAGGAAAGGTCACTAAGTGTCCTGATGATAATCGGGATGGTGCCGAAGTGGTGTTTCATAGGATGTTAGTTTCGAACGTAGTGAGAAATCTCAATATTCATTTTAGATTTGGTTGCTGAGTGACCCCGACGAACGTCGGGGCGTAGGTGCAAAATTGTATCGAAGCGAACCACATAAGGCACATAAGTTCATATAAGTTTTGTTCTTTTATGTCTTTTATGGTTTTTATGCATTTCAAATTCGGTCACTGAGCTTGCCGAACTATCAGTTTTTTTTGAAGTATTAAGGCATTAAGTTCATTAAGGTTTTTCTTTTGTGTTCTTATGGTATTTTTTTGAAGATTAAATTTTAAGAATCATGAATATTTACAGGCTTCAATTTATTTTGTATTTTTACAACCGCAACCTGATAAGATAATTTTTTATGACTTTTGACATTAAAAAGATAATACCGCATTTGATAGCAGTAGTCCTGTTTTCTGCCGTGTCGTTTATATATTTTAGTCCTGTTTTGCAAGGTAAAGTACTCAATCAGAG
>JALVEJ010000098.1 GCA_027031025.1 Flavobacteriales bacterium
GAAAAAAAACCGACCAAAACACTTTAAAAGTATTAAAGGAAGCCCAAAATGATCAGCAATATAAACCCGGCTCCGACGAGCGTAAAGCATTAGATTATTTTGCTTCTATTATGGATACGCTTAGTAGAAACAAAGCCGGATTAAATCCTTTGAAACCTTATTTAGCACAAATTGACAAGATAACAACCAAAGCAGATGTCGCTAAATTTATGCAAGAAAATGAACCGGTGCTTAACTCTGCCTTTTTTGGTATTGGCGTGCACGCCGACATGAAAGACAGCAATAAAAATGTCTTGTATGTTTTTCCTGCCGGTGCCGGTTTACCCGAACGGGATTATTATGTAGCCGATGATCCGGATTCAAAAAAAATCAGAGAACAATACAAAGCGCATATTGGCAAAATGTTGAAATTTCTAGGCAAAACCGATAACGAAATAGCACAAGCTCAAAAAAACATTCTTAAAATAGAAACAGCCTTAGCCAAAGCCAAACTGACCAAAGAAGAACGTCGCAAACCTGAAAATACTTACAATCCGATGTCAGTTGATGACTTACAAAAATTGATGCCCGGTTTTGACATTAAACAATATTTAAAAAACCTGAATATTGATGTCAACAGCGTTGTGGTCAGTCAACCGAAATATATGAAAGAATTTAATGACGTGTTTAAACATCAATCGATTGACGCTATCAAAGATTACTTGACTTGGAATACACTGCGAGGCGCTGCCGGTAAATTATCAACGGAAATTTCTAATGCCAATTGGGAATTTTACGGCAAAACATTAGACGGACAACCTAAACGCAAACCTCTGGACGAGCGCGCTTTATCAACAGTGAATTGGACTATTGGTGAAGCCGTAGGAAAACTATATGTTCATAAATATTTTCCGCCCCAAGCCAAACAAAAAGCCCAAGAAATGATTGCATATTTGCAGAAAGCTTATAAGCAACGTATTAACAACTTGCCTTGGATGAGTGATGACACCAAGCAAAAAGCCATTCAAAAGGTCGAAAGTCTGCAAATCAAAATCGGTTATCCCGACAAATGGAAAGATTATAGCAAATTAACCATAAAATCTCCAAAAGAAGGCGGCACTTATTTTGATAATAGCCTTGCCGTCAGCCGTTGGAATTTTGAAGAAAATATTGACAAACTGAAAAAACCGGTAGACAAAACCGAATGGGGTATGGCACCGCAAATAGTCAATGCGTATTACAATCCGTCTTACAACGAGATTGTTTTTCCGGCCGCTATTTTACAACCGCCATTCTACGATTATCAAGCGGATGAAGCGGTCAATTATGGTGGAATGGGTGCAGTCATCGGACATGAAATTTCACACGGATTTGATGACCAAGGGGCAAAATTTAATGCCGAAGGTAATTTTGAAAACTGGTGGACTGAAAAAGATTTTGAACAATTTAACCAATTGGTAAAAAAATTAGCTGATCAATATAGTAAAATAGAAGTATTGCCCGGGGTTTATGTTAACGGAGAATTTACTTCCGGTGAAAATATCGGTGATTTGGGTGGTGTCAACGCTGCTTTGACCGCCTTGAATTTATATTTTAAAGAGCATGAAAAACCCGGTAAAATACAAGGATTTACACCGGAACAACGCTTTTTTATGTCGTGGGCTACTATTTGGCGCACCAAGTCACGTGAAGAAGCTTTAAAGAAACAAATCAAAACCGACCCGCATAGTCCGGGACAAGTACGTGCCGTGCAACCGCTAAGAAACGTCGAGGCCTTTTATAAAGCTTTTGACATCAAAAAAAGCGATAAAATGTATCTAAAACCGGAAGAACGGGTAAAGATTTGGTAAATTTTATATCAAAATAAGAAAAGGCGTGCATTGTTGTGCGCCTTTATTTTTTCCGTTCAATTACGTAGTTTACCATCAATTTTAAACTCTCTTTTGCTTCATTTTCGGGGTATTTTTCCAAAATTTTAAGCGCTTCCTGTTGAAAAGCTTTCATCTTGTTGATGGTATATTCAATACCGCCATGTGTCTTGACGAATTCAATCAACTCTTTAACCTTTTTCTTGTTCTTATGATGCTTTTTGACAATGTTAATAATCCATTTTTTGGTTTTGGCATCGACGGTATTGAGCGTATAAATCAGCGGTAAAGTCATTTTTTGTTCCTTAATATCTATCCCTACCGGCTTACCAATTCCACCGGCAGAATAATCAAACAAATCGTCTTTGATTTGAAAGGCCATACCGACCAATTCACCGAATCGATGCATATCTTTAACGGTAGCTTCATCACTTCCAACCGAAGCGGCACCCATAGCCGTGCAAGCGGCAATCAATGTAGCGGTTTTTTGGCGGATAATTTCATAATAGACATCTTCTGTTATATCTAATTTACGAGCTTTTTCTATCTGCAACAATTCCCCTTCGCTCATTTCTTTGACAGCAACCGAAATAATTCGCAACAAATCAAAATCACCATTATCAATTGACAATAATAACCCGCGCGATAAAAGAAAATCGCCGACTAAAACGGCTATTTTATTTTTCCATAAAGCATTGATTGAGAAAAAACCTCGTCTATAATCACTTTCATCAACCACATCGTCATGCACCAAGGTTGCCGTATGAATTAATTCCACCACACTTGCCCCGCGATAAGTCCGGTCAGTCACTTGTCCGTTCAGCATTTTGGCAGTTAAAAAAATAAACATTGGACGCATTTGTTTACCTTTACGTGATACGATAAAGGCCGTAATCCGGTTGAGCAGAACCACTTGTGTTTTCATCGATTCGCGAAATTTTTTTTCAAAAATTTCCATTTCGTCGATGATTGGCGCTTTTATTTTTTCTACAATTTTCATGTAACTGACCTATTGAACGGTTCGGATAATCGTATAGTTTTTATTGAATTTACTACAAAGATAGAAAAAAGAAGATGAATTAATCTTTTAACGCATTCCAACCTTGGGCTTTTAAGGCTATTTTTTTATTGTCTTGCGTAATTAAATAGGCACCTTTATCTTCTGTAATATGTCCAATGACGGCAAATTCTTTACGATATTGGATTTTTTCATAATCTTTTTGACTAATAGTCATCAACAATTCGTAATCTTCACCGCCATTGAGTGCAGCGGTTAATTCGCTTATATTGAACTCTTCGGCTGTTAAAATTGTTTGCGGATCAATAGGAATTTTTTCGGCATAAATATTTGCCCCGACTCCGGATTGCTGTGTGATATGCAAGACTTCTGATGACAAACCGTCGGATATATCAATCATGGCAGTCGGTTGAATGTCTAATTCTCTTAACAACAACGGAACATCTTTTCGGGCTTCGGGTTTAAGTTGCCGCTCAACTACATAAGTATAAGGCGTCAAATCCGGTTGGTGTTGCGGATTGGCTTTAAAAGTTTCGTTTTCGCGCTGCAAAACCAAGAGCCCCATATAAGCGGCACCCAAATCGCCGGTTACCACAATTAAATCGTTAGGTTTAGCCCCTGAGCGGTAAACCACTTTGTTTGTTTCAACTTCCCCCAGCGCTGTAGGGCTTAAAATCAAACCGGAACGAGATGACGTGGTGTCCCCTCCAACCATATCAACATTATAAATCCGGCAAGCCAATTTGATGCCTTCATAAATTTCTTCAATGGCTTCTAGCGGAAAACGATTGGACACCGCCAAACCTACTAATAATTGTGTCGCCATACCATTCATGGCATATATGTCAGAAAAATTGACGACAGCGGCTTTATAGCCCAAATGTTTTAAAGGAAAATAAGCCAAATCAAAATGGATGCCTTCGACTAACAAATCGGTTGAAGCCAAAGCATCTTTGTCGTTATAACGCAATACGGCGGCATCATCGCCTACCCCTTTTATAGTTGAAGGGTTTTGTATTTTAAAATTTTCGGTTAAAGTTTTGATCAATCCGAACTCACCTAATTTAGCGATGTCGGTTTTAGAAGGATTCTTGTCTTGTAACATATGGTTTGATTATGTGCGAAAGGTCGTTTCTATTCAAAATATTATCTGAGACCTTTAAACATGTTCATCATGGCTTTACCTTTACCGCCTTGCATCATTTTCATCATTTTAGCCATTTGGTTAAATTGTTTGAGCAGTTGATTGACTTCGGTTACGCTGCTACCGGAACCTTTGGCAATACGTTTTTTACGACTGCTGTTGATGATAGCCGGATTACGCCGTTCGGCAGGCGTCATGGAGTAAATAATGGCTTCAATGCCTTTAAACGCATCGTCATCAATATCAATACCTTTCATGGCTTTGCCCATGCCGGGTATCATGCCCATCAAATCTTTGATATTACCCATTTTTTTGATTTGCTGAATTTGTTTGAGAAAATCGTCAAATCCGAACTGGTTTTTAGCAATTTTCTTTTGCAGTTTTCGGGCTTCTTCTTCATCAAATTGTTCTTGGGCACGTTCTACCAACGATATCACATCACCCATCCCGAGAATACGATCAGCCATCCTGTCGGGATGAAAGACATCGATATCGGTCATTTTTTCGCCGGTTCCGATAAATTTAATCGGTTTGTTAACAACTGATTTAATAGACAAAGCCGCCCCACCGCGGGCATCACCATCGAGTTTGGTTAAAATAACCCCTTCAAAATCTAAACGGTCATTGAAAGCTTTTGCCGTATTGACCGCATCTTGTCCTGTCATAGCATCGACTACAAACAGGGTTTCTTGCGGTTTGACTGCTTGATGAATGGCGGCAATTTCGTTCATCATTTCTTCATCAACCGCCAAACGACCGGCTGTATCTATAATGACGACGTTTTTGCCGTTTTTCTTAGCGTATTCTATGGCATTTTTAGCTATTTCAACCGGATTTTTATTGTCCGGCTCGGTATAAACATCGACCCCTATTTGTTCGCCTACCACTTTTAACTGGTCGATAGCCGCCGGACGATAGACATCAGCGGCAACCAACAAGGGCTGCTTGGTTTTCTTACTTTTAAGCCAGTTGGCTAATTTGCCCGAAAAAGTGGTTTTACCGGACCCTTGCAAACCTGCCATTAAAATAACGGTCGGATTACCGGTCAGGTTCAGACCTTCGGCTTGTCCGCCCATGAGTTCGGTCAATTCGTCTTTTACGATTTTGACCATCAACTGTCCGGGTTTTAAAGCAGTCAATACGTTTTGTCCTAAGGCTTTCTCTTTGACACGGTTGGTAAATTGTTTGGCTATTTTATAATTAACATCGGCATCGAGCAAAGCACGGCGCACTTCTTTCATGGTTTCGGCAACGTTGACTTCCGTAATACGTCCGTGTCCCTTTAATACGTGTAAGGCTTTATCTAATTTTGAGCTTAAATTATCAAACATAATTTCCGGTATTTTTTAACTTTTGCAAATATACGAGTTTTTACGACTTGAATATTGGTTTTGTTGAGGAATTGAGGATATAGGTCGTTGAGTGATTTTTGTGACACAGGAACAAAAATTGTATCGAAATGACCGGCATAAATTTGAGGAATTGATGAATTGATGAACTGATGAATTGATGAAATGAGGAGTTGAGGGAGTGAGGAAGTGAGGATTTGAAAAGTAGGTCGCTGAAATTGTATCGAAGTGACCGGGTTTTGATTTCAGATGACAGATTTGTGATTCGGTTACAGAGCTTGCCGAAGTATCAGATTTCAGATTTTTTTAAACCATTAAGGCATTAAGAAAATTAAGTTTTTTTCTTTTGTGTTCTTATGTGTCTTATGTGGTTTTAGAGATTTCAGATTTCAGATTTTCTTTGTGCTATTTGTTCTAAAATTTTTGTAACTTGATCTTGTGTAAAGTGAATGGTGTTCTTGGTTTTATAATTTTTATTTTTTAAATTTATTTTTATTCTTCAAAACTAAGAAAACTTCACTTTACACACTTTTTGGGATAATAGATTTTCTCTTGAATCATTAAGACATTAAATAAATTCATTAAGTTGCCTGTCCCGGTTATTATCGATTTATCGAGACAACCTTATTCAGGGATTTACAAACTTCTAATTTCTAATTTTTAACTTCTAATTTCAGATTCGAGGAAATGCCCCCGTTTTTCTTAGAAAAATATTATTTAAACGATTCAATTTTTAACTGTTTAAAAACTAATCTTTACAATATCATTGATATTATGGTGATAATCAACAATCCCACACCCGAAAGAATAGCATAGCTTGGTATAATCAAAAAAGCAACTTTTAAAGTATTTTTCCATTTCTTTTGCCTATAAAATATTAAAGTTGAACGAAAGAGATAATACAAAAACCAAATTTCAACGACAAAAGACAGGAAGAAATCCAATCCAAAAGGCAAAAAATATTGTCCGAATAATTCAATTAGCAAAACTAAAAAATAGACACTTTGAACATAAAAAATATAAACTAATGTTTCAGTATAAGAATGTGTTTTCGGATAAAAAATTTGAAAAAACAAGGCTAAAACCGGCAAAATAAAAAACAAAGCCATGCTGATTTTGGAGACAATTGATTTTTTAACACTTTCCCTCGTTTTTTTATCATTAAAAAACAAATAACTTCGTTGTGCAATTTTCAAAGCTAACCTATTACTAAAATTAGATTGAATTCCTAGCTTTCTAATTACATCCTGTTCATTTAAGTTGCTATATGAATCGTTAGATATTTTATTGAAAATTATACCAATTTTATCCCAAAAATTTTGCTTTTCAAATTCTTTTGAATTAGTTATTTTTGGATAGTAATCATAAAAAACACCATGAATATTCAAATATTTTTTAAGATTTGACCATGAAAGACTTTCATTGATAATTTTACCATTATCAAAACTAAATCTAACTCCTTCACTTTTTAATATTTCATTGATAATACTATCTTTTATTTTCTTTGGAAGTTTGTTATCTTTTAATTTTTCAGTAAAATGCCACATTTGATTAATTGAATCAAAAAGCGGCTCCTGAATATCGAAAACAAGTCGGTTATTTGGTGATTTTAATTTTACAAACTTTTTAGTTGGCTCGTTATCAGGTAAGAAAAAATTTAATATTCCACTCAACAAAAAATACAAAATACTCACTTGCAACAAAAACTTAAACGGATTGCTGTAAACCACTCTTTTACCGGAAATGTAATCCAACGGAACTTTTCCGGGGTCTTTGATTAAATAAATAATTGTCCGCCAAATACGACCGTCAAAATTGAAAAAATTAGACAGAAAATTATTGAAATACAACCGGAT
>JALVEJ010000099.1 GCA_027031025.1 Flavobacteriales bacterium
AAGGGACAGGACCGAAACATGGTAGCATGGCCAGCCTGGAATAATTCACCTGGGACTTGAAAGAGAGATTCTATGTAAGATATGCATTCTTACCTCAGGAGAGGCTTGACATCCTTCGTCTAAAGGTACCTTATTGTTAGCCAAATTATTTATTGTTTTCGTCACAAAAGGTCTGAAAACTATGGTTGTTATCATTAAAAATCTCCTCGCATATATTGTTAAATTGCTGACAACCAAGGCATAAAGCCTTTGCTATTCTGTTTTCTTTTATCATTTTATGTTTATTAATGATGATCCCCTTTATTCTTTGTGCAAATTCTTGTACATCGCAACAAATTTCTTTATAAATATCGCACTCATCTAACCACATTAGATCATCATAATTAGCAGGTGTCTCTATTTTTCCTTCCGGAGCAAAGCCATATTTCGCTTGAATCCTATATCGTAGTAACTTTTTAATTCCGGCATCTGCATCTGTCAGTTTGGCAAGATAGAATGGTGTTAAACAAAGATTTTGCAAATTTGAATGGTAATAAGGACCATTGTTAGCTGATTTATAAATATGATTCAGTGTTGTTGATTTAACAATTCTTTCTGCTTTGAAACAGGAACAAAATAAGTGATGAGGTATTGCATTATCATCTAATATTACCTTAATGTCTTTTTTATTATCATATTGTTCTATAAACTTTGCTTCTACGTTAAAATTTGATACACTACCCCTATCACCATCAAATTTACTGGTATTACGTACGGCAGGAAATAATTTCCATGTTTGTAACTCTGCAATTTCTACTGGTGGAAATATAGTATTTTGTGCGATGGCTTGCTCTATTGATCCGAATTGATTAATTAATAGTTGCTTATATTGTTGAAATCCGTCAAATTTCATTTTTCCACTTTCTGCAATAAGAAAAGCTAGATTATTGGCTACCATCAATCAGTCACCATTTAGTGTTTACCTGGCTAACGACAAAGCTCAGCTGCCGCCAAGGAGCGCAGCGGAATAGCGGTCAGGTGCAATGAATTGTTAGCCGTTCAATTTTTTTCACACGGTAATTTATTGCACTCCTCAATCTTTTCTAAAAACGATTTGGGAATTTTTTCTGGAGGAATCATTCCCTCATCAGTAATAAACATCTTTACTGACTCTATAGAAAGTAAATCTTCTCTGGGATTTATAAATTTAATATTCTTTTTCTTTAATCTTTCTAATATCTCTTGTTCTCTTGTGAACCAATTACAAATTCGCTCTTTAGTATTTTGCTTAATAGAACCAAATTTACATGAATCAGCAAAAATATATATAGGAATATTTTTTATCTTTGCAGAATTAACAATAGAAAAATGGCCAGCAGTGTGGCCGATTGTTTTCGATTGTATATCGACAGAATTGGCTCCAAATAATATTTTGGAAATAAGATCACGTTGTATTAAGTTCCCAGCAATGACATCTGGTATTAAATATAATTTTTTAAAGCCTATTTCGTGTAATTTTTCTACATATTTTAATCCATCACAATAAATTAATTTATTTTCATAATTATACTGATTTTTACTACGACATTCGCAAACATAAATTTTAACATTATCCTTTAAATGATCATGCATTAAACCAAGAGATTCTATTATTATCGTACTATAACCGAATAATAATATTGATCCCGTATTATGCAAAATCGGTTGGGAAAAATTAGCTATTTTTTTTACAGCTCTTTTCCTAGCATTTTTTAAATGAGCTAATCTTTCGATAATAATTGATAATTTTTGATTATCATCGATACTGCGGTCTTCGAGTATATTTTCAACTATACAATCAATCTTTTTTATTAAAATATGTACTGGCCGTAATTCTACGATCTTTTCAATAACATTTTTTTTATAACTTTTAATTTCCTCAACTGCGAGTTGAGAGTTTTCAATGTTACTATTTACTATATATGCGATTGTATCACATAAAATTTCTGCTAATTGACTAGCTGAGGCTGTGAAATCGATTTTTAATTGGCTAATTACTTGTTTAAACTTAGTCTTTAAATTTTCTGGTGGACTTGCATCACATTTACACTCAACATCTTCATCGTTTATATATATAATTTCTGACCTATTTATGACATTCTTACAAGAAAAGATTTCTTCCTTAATTTCATTTTTTGTAAACTTAATAAGTTCATCTTGGTCACATATTTTCTCTCCGGAATCCGATAAGTAAAAGTAAATTACTACTCTCTTTGAATCATGTTTATATTCAATATCTCTTACCCAAAAACTCTTTAGCCAATGAAATTCTGAAGCTAATGGCATCCCCATTGTCAACAACATGTTGTAAAATTGAGTATAATCATCTATCCTACTTCTATCAATTTGAAATGCATCGGCTAATCTTAAAAAAGCGGCAAGAAGTCTACAATTATATCTTGGCTCTTTCTTTCGACAGTTTAATATGTCTTCTTTTTTCCTATGAAAAAAACATATTTCTCCTATTGCGTCGGCCTCCTCATACTCTAATCCCAATTGATTATAGTGGTTCATAATATATTTTCGAGATCTCTCATGGTGGTCGTCTCGTATTTTATGATAAATTTCTTCAGACAATGTAATCTTTTCATCAAAAAGATCCGGAATCATACCAATATCATGAAGCCAAGCTGAGCATAATAAAGCAAATTTTTCTTGTTCTCGTAAGAGATCGGCCTTTTCATCAGGAATCAATTGTTTAATTTTATCTTCAACATTTTTTGCATGAGATATACCATGTGGAGTGAAGTAAAATGGCGGAGCATCGTGCGGTCTCCATAAATGTTCAACAGTTGTTTTTATATGATTCAAGCGTTTTTGATTATCTTCACTTAGTTGCCACATTTTATTTGCTCCTGCTAGGTAATTCGGCTAACGCTACGGCTCAGGGGCGGCAAACATGCGGAGCAACCAACCTTGCAATACCACTAAGCCTTTTGCGGGGCACTGACTTTCAAAAGGCGCCGCGCTGTTTGCCGTCCCTTGCAGCCGATTGTTATGCGCTTTCATTCTTTTTTGGCAATATCAATTTTCCAACGAGTAGTTTTGATAGATTGCCGTGTAAACGGTATAGAACCGCTAAATAGCAAACCTCCCTGCTCATTTTTGAAAATGAACTCAATATCTGCAACACCACGATCTAGCATTTTCCTTAAAGAAAATTCGGCATGCAGCTTGGCGACTACATTCACAGTCATATGCGGACCGATCCTTATAACAGATACCGCAAGTTGGCCTCCTTGAACATCAAGATCGTACTTTCCTGGTAGTCGTCTGGCATAATCCACACCTTGCGGAAGCCATAACACGAAATCACCACGACACTGAATTGCATACGGTTCATCTGTAGCATTTTCAATTGTCAAAACTACTGGCGGAATCTCAAAATTTTCCGTGTTGATAGAATGGGCCTGAGTGCCAAGAAAGTCGTAACTTTTCTCCGCAAGATACAAACCAAGTGAAATTAACCCTACTAAAGTTCCAATTGCTGTTAACTTGCTCGGTAACGACCATCCTTTCCACTGCCTACGCGTAGGAATCATCGTCCATACTCATTTGATATATTATGCGCATAACGACAAAGCTCACCTGCCGCCATGGAGCAAGGCCGAAGGCCGCAGCGGAATGGCGGTCAGGTGCAGCGACTTGTTCGGCTCTTAATTGTTTGAATT
>JALVEJ010000100.1 GCA_027031025.1 Flavobacteriales bacterium
AAGCTTTGATACCATAGATACCGTAAGCTAATTGGTGTCCTCTTTGCGAATTGCCTTTCATTCTACCTTTTTGTTGCTTACGATGTTTATATCTCTTAGGTTGTAACATGTTTTACAATTTTAATACAAATTATTTTCTTCTTCTATTACCTCTGTTAGACTTTCTGCCTTCTTTTTTGGACAAGCCAATCATGGGTGAAAGTTCTCTCTTACCGTAAACTTCGCCTTTCATAATCCATACTTTGACACCGAGGCGTCCGTAAGTTGTATGGGCTTCTTCAAGCGCATAATCGATATCCGCTCTAAAAGTTGATAGCGGAATTCTACCGTCTTTATAAGTCTCAGAACGAGCCATTTCCGCACCATTTAATCTTCCAGAAATTTGCACTTTAATACCTTCGGCATTCATTCTCATAGTGGAAGCAATGGCTTGTTTGATAGCTCTTCTGTACGAAATTCGATTTTCAATTTGACGGGCAATATTTTGCGCCACCAAATTGGCATCTAATTCGGGTCTCTTTATTTCAAAAACATTGACTTGAACTTTTTTACCGGTCAATTTTGAAAGCTCACTTTTCAATTTATCGACCTCTGAACCTTGCTTACCGATAATAATACCGGGACGCGAGGTGGTAATGGTAACTGTAATGAGTTTTAAAGTCCTTTCAATAATAATTTTTGAAATATTGGCTTTTGGTAACCGTGCTTTTATATATTGTCTTATTTTGTGGTCTTCTGCAATTTTATCGCCATAGTTTTTGCCACCATACCAATTAGAATCCCATCCTTTGATGATTCCTAATCTGTTTCCTATTGGATTTGTTTTTTGTCCCATACTTCTTAACTATTTTTTTCGCCTAAAACTATGTTTATTTTACTAAATCTTTTTCTGATACGGTGCGCACGTCCTTGTGGAGCCGGTTGGATACGTTTTAACATCCCTTTTTGATCAACCGTTATGGTTTTGATGTATAGTCCGGCATCTTCAATATCCCTTTCGGGATTTTTTTCTTCCCAATTGGCAATGGCGCTCAATAAAAGTTTTTCAATAACCGAAGCACTTTTATTTGGGGTAAATTTTAAAACTGCCAATGCTCTGGCTACATCCATCCCTCTAACTAAATCAACCACTAATTTGGTTTTTTTGGCAGAAACGCCATGGTTATTTAAACTTGCAAAAGCAACTTTTTTCTTGTTTTCTTTGATGGCTTCAGCCATTAAGCGTTTTCTTTTTCCCATAATCCCTATTTTTTGCCTTTATTTTTTTTATCTCCGGCATGTCCTCTAAAACTTCTGGTAGGTGAAAATTCGCCTAATTTGTGTCCTACCATATTTTCAGTAATATAAACCGGAATAAATTGACGGCCGTTATGAACGGCAATAGTTTCTCCTACAAAGTCAGGCGTAATCATTGATGCTCTTGACCAAGTTTTGATTACAGCTTTCTTACCTGCTTCTTTATTGGCAAGAATTTTCTTCTCTAATTTATAATGAACATAAGGTCCTTTTTTTAACGATCTAGCCATATCTTATTTCTTTCTACGTTCAATAATATACTTGTTACTATATTTCTTTTTAGATCTGGTTCTGTAACCTTTAGCAGGAATACCTTTTCTAGATCTAGGATGTCCGCCTGAGGCACGACCTTCACCTCCACCCATAGGGTGATCAACAGGGTTCATAGCTACAGGTCTTGTTCTAGGTCTGCGACCTAACCAACGGCTACGTCCGGCTTTACCGGATACTTCCAATTGGTGGTCGGAGTTTGACACAACACCAACAGTTGCAAAAGCCTCAGCCAATACCAAACGGGTTTCACCGGAAGGTAATTTAATAGTTGCATATTTGCCGTCTCTTGCCATCAATTGCGCAAAAGTACCGGCACTACGAGCAATTTGCCCGCCTTTACCGGGTTTCAATTCAATATTATGAATAATGGTTCCTAAAGGAATCGACTTCAATGGTAAAGCATTGCCGGTTTCCGGTGCAACATTATCACCTGAGATGATAGTTTGTCCTACTTGCAATCCGTTAGGTGCCAAAATATAACGTTTTTCACCATCTGCATAAACTACCAAAGCAATGAAAGCTGACCTGTTCGGATCATATTCTATGGTTTTAACCGTAGCCGGAATACCGGTTTTATTACGTTTAAAATCAATAATTCTATATTTTTGTTTATGTCCGCCGCCTCTGTGAGGTGCGGTGATTCGTCCTTTTTTATTACGACCTCCGGTTTTTTTCTTAGGGGCCAAAAGGCTCTTCTCGGGCTTATCAGTCGTAACCTCAGCAAACTGATTAACGACTCTAAAACGCTGTCCGGGGGTGATTGGTTTTAATTTTCTTACTGCCATTTTCTTAGATATTGTTATAGAAATCTATACTTTGACCTTCTCCTATTTGAACAATTGCTTTTTTATAAGCATTGGTCTTACCTTTTACAACGCCACTTTTGGTATAGCGTGTTTTTCTTTCGGGCGGATAATTCATGGTTCTTACTGCCAAAACATCCACTCCGAATAAGTCCTCAATAGCTTTTTTGATTTCAATCTTATTAGCTCTTTTATCAACCACAAAGCCGTAGCGATTAAACTGCTCGGTTTCGTTCATCATCTTTTCCGTTAATATCGGTTTTTTTATAATACTCATAACACGCTTTTTTTAAAATTTTGCTTCAATTTCAGGAATTACATCTTCGGTTAAAACCAATTTTCCTGCATTCAAAATGGCGTAAGTGTTTAAATCTAAGCCATTTACAACTTTTGATTTCGGCAAATTGCGTGATGACAAAGATACATTTTTATTTGGATTTACAAACACAAATGTTGACTTTTTATCATCTAACTTCAAGGATTTCAATACTTCTACAAAATTTTTGGTTTTCGGGGTATCAAAATCGAAGGCTTCTATAACCATAATGTTACCTTCTTTCATCATGGTACTTAATGCCGATTTACGTGCTAATCGTTTGAGTTTTTTGTTCAATTTAAACGAATAACTTCTGGGTCTTGGACCGAAAACACGACCTCCTCCTTTAAACAAAGGGTTTCTGATGGCGCCTGCTCTGGCAGTTCCGGTTCCTTTTTGTCTTTTTATTTTGCGGGTACTACCTTTAACTTCACCACGTTCTTTGGCTTTATGAGTGCCTTGACGTTGGTTGGCCAAATATTGTTTTACCGCTAGATAAATAGCATGCTCATTGGGCTCAATTCCGAATATTTCTTCGGAAAGTTTTACTGTTCTTCCGGTTTCATTGCCCTTTATATCGTATACTTTCAATTCCATCATTTCTTAATTATTAAGTAAGCATTTTTATGTCCGGGAACACTCCCTTTTACGATTAAAAGATTTTTTTCAGGAATGATTTTCATGACTTTCAGGTTTTGAACGGTAACTTTTTCATTACCCATATGACCTGCCATACGCATTCCTTTAAAAACTCTGGAAGGATCAGAAGACGCTCCGATAGAACCGGGCGCTCTTAATCTGTTGTGTTGTCCATGGGTTGCTTGACCGACACCGGCAAAACCGTGTCTTTTTACAACACCTTGAAAACCTTTTCCTTTGGAAATACCGGAAACATCGACAAATTCACCTTCGGTGAATACATCTTCTACTCTGATTTCATCTCCTAATTTTACTTCTTTTTCAAAATCCTGGA
>JALVEJ010000101.1 GCA_027031025.1 Flavobacteriales bacterium
TGAGTGTAATTTTTAAATCGTATATTTGTTGAACTTTGCATACCTAAAGATACAAAATCTTTAGGAACGGGGGAAGAAATTCTCCCGTTTTTTTATAAAAAAAGCTGCCCCTTTTGAGACAGCCTCTATAATATAACTTCTCATTCTTCTTTTTAAAGCTTGGAAAAAAACACTTATCATATCCATTTATTTCTTCCGGTTCAATTTCCAAATACATTGCAGCGCCGGAAATTCCTACTAAATCAATATATTTTCCTTTGAAAGAAAAATCAAGATACTTCTTTTGACAACGTTTTATTTCTTCCGGTGTTCTTTTAACTTGGGCTATATTGTCCAAATTCATCATTAAAATAATGAAGAGTGTAGCAAAAAACAACATAGTAAATATAAATCCTGATGAAAACTTTTTTTGTGGTTCCATAAGATTACTTACCGCTTCAAAGCAAAATGCCCTTTGTATACTTTACCGTTGGGCAAAGTCAAAATAAACCAATAGTCACTTGCCGGTAATACCATACCATTTAAAGTGCCATCCCAAGTTTCTTGTGATGTAGTATGCATACTGCGAACCAATTTGCCATACCGGTCATAAACATTGAGTTGAGCACCGGGTGTGTTTTCGGCGTTTCCTATTCGCCAAGCATCATTATAGCCATCACCGTTTGGTGTAAAAAACTGCATCACTAACAGGTTGATAACATGTGTCATAGCCACATCATTATATACACAGCCATTGTCATCTTTTATAGATACGGAATAATCGCCGTCAGCCAAGTTTTTAAAATAGTTGTCGTTTTGAAAATTAACCCCGTCAACCGAATACTGATAAGGCGGTAATCCGCCATCGGTTACCGTAACTTCAAGTTCGCCATATAAAACCGGTGTGGTTACAACCGTAACCGGATCTAAAATTTGCACATGTGTAGAATCCGTAACAGAACAGGTGCCACGGTCTAAATTGAGCCTAACATCATATTGCCCCGGACCATTTAGTTCTAAAACCGGCGAGTTGTTATTGACGATATTATTGTTAACAATCCATTCATAGTTATCGCCATCCAAAATACTGGCGGCTACGACGGCGGTATTATAAGCACAAACCACTTGGTCTTCTCCCAAGTCAAGATCCGGATAAGGGTCTTTGGTTAGAATAGTTTGCGTAGTGCTTGTGCAACCGGTGCTATTGGTAACTTCAACAGAATACGTTCCGGAGTCTGTAACTTCAATATGATCGGTTGTGGCATTGGCTATCGGGTTACCGTCTTTATACCATTGATAGGTTTCTTGTCCGGTATTTGGCGAAACATCAACTGTCAATGTCTGGGTATTGCCTTCACAAAAATGGTAGTCAGGCGGAAGTGTCACCGTGGGAGCTGCAATATTGGTTACCAAAACATTATCCGAAGTGCTACATACACCTATATCAACCAAAACGGTATATGTGCCGGCATCCGTTACGTCCAGTGTCGGATTAGTGGCTCCCGGAATATCTATACCGTTTAATTGCCATTGATATCCGGTCGCATTCGCCACAGTGCCGTCTAAGGTTACAACATCATTCTGACATTTGGTGATGTCTGCACCCAAATCCACATCATCATGAGTGCCGTCAAAAGTAATATGCTTGGTGTCCACTAAAGTTCTGGGAATGGATCCGAAATCCAAATAATCAACCTCGCAACGAATGTCCATATCATTTGTTATGCATAATTGAAATGTATCTCCGGTTCCTAAAACTGTATTGGTATTAGCATCATACCAAGTTGTAGTATGTGGTATAATGTTACTGGTATCCGGAATAAAACGCCAAAGTTCTTCATGACTGACCCCCCAAGCGCTTGTGTTCCGTCCCGGTGGCACATATGCAACGGTGCCATCTTCATTTTGAATACCAACTACCGCATTTCCGTTATTCCAAGACCGGCAAAGGTCTTTTCTGGTAATTTGAACATCGATAATATTGGTCGTTTCGTAGAGTAAAATCCTTTGTGTTGTTTTATAAGAATTACATGAATAATGCGCCACATTATCAAAACTGATGACAAAGATACGCTCCGGCGCATTTCCCGATGTATAATATTCAATGGTGCCGCCAGCAGGAATATATAAGTCATGATAGGCACCAAAAATAGTGTTTCTAAACATGCCGGTATTTGGCAAGGTAGAATTAAAACTCCATTCACAAAAATCATTAGGTTTTTGAATTTGTGGCGAGCTTCTATTTGTATCAAAACTAACAACGCCGTTGTCGCCAATGATTAATTGGTTATAGGTATTGCCAAAAAACTTAAAATCGAAAGGAATGGTGATTAAGCTTGACCAATCATCATCGGTAGAAATGGTTGTTGGCGTGCCATTGGTTACAGGTGGTAAAGGACAAGGCGTGTTGTTTTGTATGGTGTAAGTGTCTAAGGGATCGCCGAATCCCCCCATAAAATGCGCTTCTAAAGTCGTGCAGTTGTTTAAACAATTTAGAGTTTCGTCCGGCCCAATTTCCAGCAATGTACATTGTTGGGCTGATAAATTAAACAGACTCAAAAAGAAAACCAGTGTTGTTAATATTTTTTTCATGTTCTTTTTTATTTTTTATAAAACACAAACATTTTTATGATTTAACGTCTTATACAGCATTAACAAATAACTAATGTTTGTATAAACGATTGAATTAACTTCAAATTTACACCTAAATAATGTATTTTTGTTTTTCAAAAAGTATTAAATCGACATTTTTTAAATTTTTAATAAAATATATGCGTTTTTTTTACGATAAGTTCAATAAGTTTGAAGCGGGCTGCGATGAAGCCGGTCGGGGTTGCTTGGCGGGTCCGGTTACCGCAGCTGCGGTCATTTTTGATAAAACCTATCAAAACAAATGGATTAATGACAGTAAAAAACTGACCGAAACCGATAGAGATGAGCTACGGTTGGAAATAGAACAAGCAGCTTTGAGCTGGTCAGTGGCTTTTGTTGACCAAGAAACCATTGACAAAATTAATATTTTAAACGCCTCTATTCTTGCCATGCACAGGGCATTGGATGGTTTACAAGTAACACCGGATTTTGTTTTGGTAGACGGTAATAAATTTATGCCTTACAAAAACATTCCTTTTCAAACGGTAATTCAAGGTGATGGTAAGTATATGAGCATTGCAGCAGCGTCCATCTTAGCCAAAACCCATCGGGATGCCTATATGAAGAAATTACATGCCGAATTTCCGCAATACGACTGGTTGCACAACAAAGGCTATCCTACGCCAAAACACCGCGAAGCCATTGCCAAATACGGTATTACCATACATCATCGCAAAAGTTTTAACTTGCTACCGCCCGAACAATTAAAATTAGATTTGTAAATTTGTTTTTTTATTTGTAATATGAACAGAGTTTTTTCATGCGTTTTTTTAGGATTACTATTTCTGCCGGTTTTAAAATTATCGGCACAAAAAGACCTGCAACAACGTTTGGAAAAGAAACGACAAGCGCTTCAAAAAGAAATTTTACAAATCAACCGCCAATTGTTACAAACCAAACATACCGAATCGGATGCTTTGGCAGAATACCGGCAAATCAAACGTAAAATTTATGTGCGACAAAAATTAATCAAAAATCTCCAACAGGAAATCAATCATATCAACCGGCAAATCAAA
>JALVEJ010000102.1 GCA_027031025.1 Flavobacteriales bacterium
TCAGCTAAAACAGACAAATCAAAAACTGTTGGTGCCATTAAAGATACTGACAAAGCAAAAAAAACAGATGTTTCTAAAACCGGTGTGGTATCAGATGAAAAACAATCCAATCAATCAAAAGAACAGCAAACCACTAAACCTGAGCAAAATGCTACAACAGCTAATACTGAGAAAACCGAAAAAGACTTAACCGAAGGCGGCAAATATACCCCCATTCCGGTTCCAAAAGATAGTATTGAACAAGTTGAGAAAGCTGAGAACAACATACCGGTTCAACCAAAGAAGAAAACCAATTGGAGTATTTTTTGGACGGCATTTATAGCCGGTTTATTGGTGTTACTTACACCTTGTGTGTTTCCAATGATTCCGCTTACTATCAGCTTTTTTACCAAACAAGACGAAAAAAACAGCGGAGAAGGCAAACGCAATGCACTTATTTATGCGATATCTATCATATTGATTTATGTAGCATTTAGTTTCCCTTTTCACTTATTGGAAAAAATGGATAGTTCCATACTTAATGCTATTGCTACCAATACTTATGTCAATCTGTTTTTCTTTACTATTTTTATCCTCTTTGCCTTAAATTTATTTGGCGTAGAAAAGTTAGATCCGGTGCGTTTGATTCCGCAATCGTGGGTGAGTTCTGCCGACAAGCAATCGAGCAAAGGCGGTATTTTAGCCGGTTTTTTTATGGCATTGACTTTGGTTATTGTGTCTTTTTCTTGCACAGGACCGGCACTGGGATTCATTTTAGGAAATGTTGCTAACCAAGCCGGTGGCGCTACAACTTTGACGTATGCCATGCTGGGTTTTGGCTTAGGAATCGCTATTCCGTTTGGTGTATTGGCTTTCTTTCCGGTACTGCTTAAAAAATTGCCCCAATCGGGTGCGTGGCTCAATAGTGTCAAAGTTATTTTTGGTTTTATTGAATTGGCTTTTGCCTTCAAATTTTTATCCAATGCCGATTTGGTCAACCAATGGCATTTTTTACAACGGGAAGTTTTTATTGCTATCTGGATTGCCATTACGCTAACCATGGCAATGTATTTATTCGGAAAAATCCGCTTGTCTCATGACGCACCGGTTGAAACTATAGGCGTTTTCAGGTTTTTATTCGGTTTGTTTACCTTATCATTTGCTTTGTATCTCTTACCCGGTTTGTGGGGAGCGCCGTTGAATATTATCAGTGGTTTTCCACCACCTATGAAATATGCCGAATCTAAGTTTGGTGTAGGCTATTCCAAGAGCATTTCTGGTGCACAAGCCCAAAATTTGCCCGAAGGTGCGGAATATGGCCCTAATAATATCATTGCTTTTGAAGATTATGACACGGCTATGGCTTATGCCAAAAAAGTTAATAAGCCATTATTGTTGGATTTTACAGGACGGGCTTGTCAAAATTGCCGTTTAATGGAAGAAAATGTTTGGAGTAAAGATAAAATTTTACCCATTTTAAAAAACGATGTGGTGTTAGTTTCGCTTTATGTAGATGAACGCACTAAATTACCAAAAGACCAACAATACATTTCTAAATATACAGGAGAAAAAGTAACAACTGTCGGGCAAAAATGGAGCGAACTCGAAACCTTTAAATATAAAAACAATTCGCAACCGCTTTATGTAATTGAAAACCATCAAGGACAAAATATGAATGAACCTATCGGTTATACCCCTGATGTAAAAGCCTATTATAGATGGTTAAAAAAAGGTATTGAAAATTTTAAAAAGCAACCTTAAAAACATCCTGAATGCTTTCGGGGTAGCACAAACAAACAGAAAAAAGCCGGTTAAATATTGACCGGCTTTTGTTTTGGCATTACGATTGCTGCAAAAGTTTATATTAAAATCGTAAATTTGCCCGAAAAGCCGATTTCAGTGAAATTATTTTTTAGTAACATATTACTTCTTTTTTCCTTTTTGAGTGTAACTGCACAAATTGATAAAAATATCAAAGAAATCCGGGGTGGCGGGTTCAACAATATCAAATCACAAAAGGACAGCGTTAAAGTTAAAGTCAAAAGACTGCCGGCTACCGATTATAAAATTTTCACCATAAAGAATGATACTGTTGCAGTAGATACAACCCTAACTATCAGAGATTATTATCGCTTTAATCCGCTTTTTAAAGACGATTTTCGATATTTGAGTTTTCAAAATGCCGGACAGCCCTTAACGCATTTAAGCTTTGATATTACTACCGAAAACCTCATACCGGGCTTTATAGCCGACACCAAATTAACCGACTATTGGACACACACACAAGTGCCTTTTTTCAAAACCCCTACCCCCTATTCCGACTTAAGTTATATCAACGGCATCAATCAAGGGCAAGTGGTGAATAGTATTTTTGCAACCAATATCACACCGCAAATTAATATAGCTGCCGGCTATCGCGGACTGAGTTCATTGGGTTTATATCAACATAGTATTGCCAAAAGTGACCGCATATTTATCAACTTAAATTATGAATCAAAAAATGGACGTTACAAACTCAAAACCTATTACTATACCTACAACAAAACCAATGAAGAAAACGGCGGAATCAAAGATGTTACACAATTTGAACAAGCCGGTGATATTTTTAGCGATCGCGGTCGCATAGAAGTCAATTTAAACGATGCCGAAAACGAGCTAAAAAAAAGACGTTTATTTGCCGGGCAATCTTACGGCATTTTAAAAAATAAATTTTTGTTGATTGACAGGGCAACTTACAAATATCATATGTATCAATTTACCCAAAACAAACCCAATGAAGTTTTGGGAAAGAGCACTCAAACCAATAAAAAATTTAAAGATAGTATTAACCTTAAAAGTTTTGAGAATTTTGCAGGATTACAATTTAAAATTAAACAGCTAAAATTAGAAAGCGGTATCCGTTACATTTATCAATATTACAGTTTGGACAGCTTAAAGGTTCTAAACGGACAAACTTATCCTAAATTTTTGGAATACAATGATTTATCTCTAGATAACAGTTTAAAAATCAAACTTGGGAAATTGTCTTTAAAAGGACAGCTCAATATCGGGTTTACCAAAAATATTGCAGGGTATTATTTAGAAGCTCAAGGTTCTTACCCCCTACCAAAAAATATCTATTTGTCCGCCAGCTTAAAAAGTGTTTCAAAGCGCCCGGATTTCAAATATATTTTATACCAAAGTGCCTATGACAAATACAACTGGTATCATCCGGAATTTAAAAACGAACTGATTCAAAAACTGCAAGTAAAATTTTCTCATAAAAACTTTGGAAAGTTTTCACTTAATCAAACAATTATTAACAATTACACTTACTTCGGACAAGATTCATTGCCACATCAAGATGCCGGAGGCATTAAGTATACCGCTTTAAAATACCAAAATGATTATCATTATAAACATTGGGGTATATCGGGTGAGATTTTGTTACAAAAGGTTTTAGATGGCAAGGCTATTTTGTCTTTGCCTGATTATGTTTTGCGTGGTAGTTTGTTTTATTCACATTACTATTTTAAGCACAATTTGTATGTGCAAACCGGCGTCACTGCTAAGTATTTTGAAGCCTTTTATGCCCGTGCTTACAATCCGGTTTTAGCTGATTTTTTGGTTCAAAATTATCAAAAAATAGGCGGTTATCCAATTGTGGATTATTTTATCAACTTTAA
>JALVEJ010000103.1 GCA_027031025.1 Flavobacteriales bacterium
AAAACCGGAAGGCGAATTGGTTATTTTACCCGATTTTCAACATAAAAATTCCAAAAGACAAGGCGAAGCTAAATTAGCTTATAAATTTGATATATACGCAACACAACCGGTCAGTAGAGCTTATATTTATGTTGATGCGCAAACCGGACAAGTTTTGTATAAAGATGCCATTATTCATCATGTGTCTGCCAATGGTGGTGCCGATACCCGGTACAGCGGTCATAAAACCATTAAAACCGACAGTTATAACGGCAGTTACCGTTTGAGAGATTATACCAGAGGTAACGGCATCGAAACTTATAATATGCACACCGGCACCAATTATAGCAATGCGACTGATTTTACAGATAGTGACAACAATTGGTCTGCCGCCGAGTATAACAATTCCGCCAAAGACAATGCCGCTCTTGATGCGCATTACGGTGCTCAAATGACTTATGACTATTGGATGACTAAACATAATAGGAATAGTTATGATGGTAACGGCGCCAAAATAAAAAGTTATGTGCATTATGATGTCAATTATGACAACGCTTATTGGAATGGTAGTGTAATGACTTATGGAGATGGTAGTGGCACCTATTTTGATGCGTTAACGTCCTTAGATGTTGCCGGTCATGAAATTGGTCATGCGGTTTGTTCCAGTACGGCTGACTTGACCTATTCTAATGAATCGGGTGCTTTAAATGAAGGCTTTTCCGATATTTGGGGGGCTTCTATTGAGTATTTTGCAGAGCCTAACAAACAAACTTGGTTAATAGGTGAAGATATTGAAAGACGTAGCGGTCATGCAGCCTTGCGTTCAATGAGTGACCCAAAATCCGAAGGACAACCGGATACTTATCAAGGCACTAATTGGTATACCGGAACCGGTGATAATGGCGGTGTTCATACCAATAGTGGCGTGTTGAACCATTGGTATTATTTATTGTCAGTTGGAGGAAGTGGAACCAATGATAATAACGATTCTTATACGGTTAATGGTATCGGAATTGACAAAGCCGGCAAGATTGCATACCGGACAGAAAGTGTGTATTTGACGTCCAGTTCTAACTATGCCGATGCCAGAACGTATAGTATTCAAGCAGCCAAAGATTTGTATGGTGCCGGTTCAGCCGAAGAACAAGCTGTGACCAATGCTTGGTATGCGGTTGGTGTAGGCGCACCCTATGGTGTTGTAGCCTATTGTACTTCCAAAGGAAATAGTGTCAGTGATGAATATATCCAGCGCGTACAATTAAATACCATTGATAATAGTTCTAATGGTGGTAACGGCTATTCTAATTTTACTTCTATCAGCACGGATTTGAGCCTTGGACAAACTTACACTATAACTGTAACGCCAAAATGGACCGGCACGGTTTACAATGAAGCTTATGCTGTTTTTATCGATTATAATCATGATGGCGATTTTGATGATGCCGGCGAATTGGTTTGGAGTAAAGCCGCCTCAAAAGATACTCCCAATAGTGGTAGTTTTACCGTTCCGTCCGGTGCCGTGCAAACAGCAACTCGTATGAGAGTATCAATGAAATATAATGGTATTCCTACCGCTTGTGAAACTTTTAGTTATGGCGAAGTGGAAGATTATACCGTAAATATTACCGGATCAACTGCTGATACACAAGCGCCTAGTGCCCCATCCAATTTGTCGGCAAGCAATATCACCCAAACAACAGTTGATTTGTCGTGGACGGCTGCCACTGATAATGTCGGTGTAACGGGGTACGATGTTTATCAAGGCGGTTCATTATTGGGTAGCGTAACCGGAACAACCGCACAAGTTACCAATTTGACTGCCAATACAACTTATGCTTTCTATGTTAAAGCTAAAGATGCTGCAGGTAATGTGTCAGCTGCCAGTAATACAGTTAATGTAACGACTTTGCCCCAAAGCAGTGGTGGTAATTGCGCCACAACTATTAATTCTTTCCCGTATTATGAAGGTTTTGAAAATACCATTGGAGCTTGGGAACAATCTACTAGCGATGATTTTGATTGGACAACCCGTTCGGGCGGTACGCCTTCAACCGGAACAGGTCCTTCCGGAGCAGCCGAAGGCAGTTATTATGTTTATATGGAATCATCTAGTCCCAATTATTCCAATAAAAGAGCTATTTTAAGTAGTCCTTGTTTTGACTTAGCCGGTATGACCGCTGCTTCTGTCAGCTTCAAATACCATATGTATGGCGATGCTTCAAAAATGGGTAGTTTGGCTTTGGAAATTTCATCTGATAACGGTTCTACTTGGACTAGTGTATGGAACAAGTCAGGTAATCAAGGCAATGCATGGTATACAGCTAATGTTAACTTGGATAGTTATGCAGGGAAAACTGTAAAACTTCGTTTTAACGGCGTTACCGGTACAACTTGGAAAGGCGATATGGCAGTCGACGGGTTTAATTTTAATGCAAGTGTCCAAGCCGCTTGTGTGGCTACAACTTTGAGTATTACTTTTGATAATTATCCTGAAGAAACCAGTTGGGAAATAACCGACGGTAGTGGCAATGTGGTTTATTCGGGTGGAACTTACGGGTCAGAACCTGACGGCTCTACCAAAGTGATCAATATGTGTATTGATACGGGCTGCTATACTTTTACTATGAAAGATGCTTATGGCGATGGTATGTGCTGTTCTTATGGTAACGGCTCTTATAGTTTTACTAAAGATAGTGACGGTACCGTATTAGCTTCCGGTGGTTCATTCCAAAGTAGTGAAAGCACTAATTTCTGTTTAAATACCAACGGATTTGCAGTTTCTGATAAAGCACAGCATCCTAATATGGTAGATGTCAGTATTTATCCAAATCCTGTCGGTAATACCATGATGGTTTATTTGAAAGACCAAAATATGACGCAATATACCATTACTAATATGACCGGCCAAATTGTTGCCAAAGGGTATTTAAACAATGAAAGTATTGACGTTAGTAGTTTGGAAGCCGGGGTATATTTTGTTAAATTTACCAGCGATAAAAAAATGATTACGCAGCGTTTTGTGAAACAGTAAGTTTTAAAAAATCATAAATTTAAACCGCTTCAAATTTTGGAGCGGTTTTTTTTTTAGTATTTTTGAAGCAAAGTTATTTTATGTTTCTGAGAAATTTGGTGCTTATTTCTTTTTTGCTATTGTTTTCAATGAGTTATGGGCAATATACAGCATCAGACGTCAGGCATTTCATTAAGTTGGAAGGTGGTAGTTTGATGTTCTATAAATCTACATTGTCAAAAGGATCGTCCGTTGTTATGTCTACATCAAAACGGCTTATGAATCTCAATGCTATTTGGGGTTGGGATTTTGATGAGAAAAAATTTTTGGGTATTGGTGGTGGTTATGCCAAATATCAAGCTGATTCGGGCGCATCACTATTTGGCGAAATCAATTTTTTTGTTTCTAATACACGTCTTAATCCGTATATTGGATTAAGAACCGGATATGAATGGCTTTTTTCTTCAAATTTGCCAAAATCCGGTGCTGTTTTCGCAGAATTTCTGACCGGTTTGCAAATTCGAATGGGTGATTTTACCTATGTATCGATTTACTTGCAATCCGGCTTGGCTTACCGGCAAAAAATTTTGTTTGTACCTTTACGATTGGGAATTCGGTTTTAATGCAATTTAAAAAATTGATATGTTAAAAACAGCCAACCTAAAATAAACAATAATCCACCAAAAGGAGTGATAAACCATATGGTTTTGGCCTTTACCAAATGTAAGCTTATCAAGTAAATTGAACCCGAAAAAAAAGTGATACCGGCAATAAACAACCAGCCAATCGTTGATTTTGTGGAAAAATTGAGTTGCGGATAAGCCAAAATAATCAAGATGGCTAAAACATGTATTATATGGTAAAATACCGCAGTTTTGTAGTTGGTTAAATCGTCCGTTGTCATATGCGATTTTAAGGCATGTGTGCCAAGCGCACCTAAGATTATGGCAATAGCGCCGTATAATGCCGTTAAGATTAAAATGGTTTTATTCATGGTTTTTATTTTTGTAAGCCAATTTAAATAATCAATTTCTCAAATTTTGAATATATTTTTTGGGTGTGATGCCAAATTTTTTCTTAAAAGCCACCACAAAATGCGTTGGTGCCGAATAACCCATTTGGTAACTGACTTCTTTGACGCTGTATTTTTTACTCATTAATAAAAGACGTCCCAGTTCGAGTTTGTAATTGAGGATGTATTTATAAACCGGTTCGCCATAGAGTTCTTTGAATCCTTTTTTTAAAATACCGGCGGGCAACAAAACTTGATTCGATAATTCTTCAATTGATGGTGGTTCGTTGATATGAGCTACCAAAATTTCTTTGGCTTTTTTTATTTTTTCGACCACCCGTTCATCTTTTAAGTTATAGCAAGTGTCTTTTACCGGCTGATTTTGAGAAAAATAGTAAGTAAATAATTCTAAAATCTTGGCTTTGATGTAAATATAATCTAATTTATGCTTTAAATCACGATTATAAATTTGATTAAGAATGATCAGTTCATTTGCAGTTAATGTTTTCTTAGCATATAGTTTTTTATTCTTGTTTGTAGGACGAAAAAAATTGAAATCTATGGCAAAATCATCGAATAGTTTATGAATGGCATCTAATGAGAATAATATGGACAGCATTTTAGTATCGGGTGCCAAATAAGCGTCGATGGGAATGATGTTTTTCGGATTAAAAAACATCAAAGATGCTTGTTCGTCAACAGGCAGTTTGTGGGTGCCTTTAATGATATGAAAACAAACTTGTCTTTCCAACGCAAAGTGAAATTGGATAAATAAATCTTTTCTTTTGGTTTGGAGTTTAATTTTTTTATCCGAATAATTAATGGATTTAATTAAGTAAAATCCTTTATCGATATTTATTTCTTTAAAATACATTTTTCAGGTTCGTTCAATAATTTACTGACAAAATTAGGATTATTTTCGGTTGTTCGTATGAAATAATAGTGTTTTTTTGACCGGCGATATAAATTATTCTTTTATCGATATTTTTTAGTCGGATTTAGCTGTATTTTTGCTGTAATATTTTGAAAAGGTCATCAGAGTTTTTTCATAATTGAGTATATTTTGGTTAATACAAAAACGCTTGACAACTGTCGGGCGTTTTTTGGTTTTACCAGTCTTCAATTCGATGGGCATCAAATTTTAAGAAAATGAATAACATTAACGTAAACGCCCATAACGATGAGCCACCGTAACTCAGAAAGGGCAGAGGAATGCCAATGGTTGGAAATAGTCCGAGTACCATCAACATATTTAGCGCATAATGCGCAAACAATATGGCAATCAGCCCGTACCCTAATATTTTCGAAAATTTTTGTTTTTGTCGTTCGGCTAAAAAGACCAAACGTATCAATAAAAAGGTATATAATAAAACAACTGTCAAGGTCCCGAAAAATCCCCATTGTTCACCTATAACAGTCAGTATCCAATCGGTGTGTTGCTCAGGGATATAGTCGCCTTTGGTTTGAGAGCCTTTAAGTAATCCTTTACCATGTAAGCCTCCTGATCCAATTGCAATCAATGCTTGTTTTAGATTATAGCCGGTGCCTTTGTCGTCCTTTTTTTTGCCCAAAACAATCTCAATTCGGTTACGTTGATGTGGTTTTAATATATTATGAAATACAAAATTGGTTCCTAAGATAGTTATAATGGAAAGACTCAATATAAAAAGTGTTTGCAACCAGTAAATTTTTTTGAATTTAACGTAAGTCATTAAGTTGACTATTATAAAAATAGCCATGACACTTATTAAAATTTTTGTTTGACCAAAGTAAATAGTCGTGATAAATAAAGTTGCTATCAAAAAACTTAACAAATAGTAAACAATACTTAGCCCATCTCTATAAAATACCAAAAATAATGAAAGGAAAATAATGGCCGAACCTAAATCGGGTTGTAATAAAATTAGGAAAACTGGCGCTAAAATCAAGGCGGTTGCTTGTAGTAAGTTTTTGTAACGGGTAATTTTAAATTCCGGTTCGGTCAATAGTTTTGCCAGACCTAACACAGTTAATAATTTTACAAATTCAGCCGGTTGAATACTAAAACTACCAAACCGGAACCAAGACTTGTTACCATTGATATTTGCACCAACTATTAAGACTAAAATTAACAAAATTAAACCTATTAAATAAAATAATGAAGCATTGTTTTTGATACTTTTGAGCGATAAAAAACTGATAAAAATAATTAAAACATAGCTAAAAGCAAACCATAGTGCTTGTTTGCCGTAGAAACTTTGTAAAATATGTGTCTGAGTTTCGTTATATGTAGCAGAATAAATGCTGATAATGCCAATCGACACCAGTAAATTAAACAGCAAAACGCTGATCCAATCGTAATCAAATATACCGGCTTTTCTACTGTTTTTCATTGTTTTTCGGGGCTTTGATTTGATAAATTTCAGATAAATCGGTATTTAGAACCCGATTAAGCAGGTCGGTTCGTGTGATTTTTCCTCGCAGATATTTTTCAATCATTAAGGTAGCAATAGGGGCAGCAACCGTCGCCCCGTAACCACCGTTTTCTACAAAAACCGTGACGGCAATCTGAGGCTTGTTTCGAGGACCGAATGCCATAAATATAGAATGGTCGGGCAGTTTGACAATTTTACCGTCAATACGGGTTTTGTTTTCACTGGTGCCGGTTTTGCCACATAATTCTATATCGTTCAGCCGGCTGTATTTTGCGGTCCCGTTTTTATAAACGGCTGCCATGCCTTGAATAATCTGTTCGTAATATTTTTGGTCAATAACGGTTTGTTTGGGTTTCAGATAAAAGGTATCAATAGCTTTTTGACTGCCGTCAATTTTTTTAATGATATGCGGTGTAAAATAATAGCCTCTATTGGCGATAGCGGCGGCAACATTGGCTAATTGTATAGGCGTTGTCAAAACTTCGCCTTGACCAATACCGTTTGAAATGGTATAACTTGCCGCCCAACGCCCTTTGCCGTAGTAGCGATCATAAAATTTGCTATCCGGAATAAAACCTTTGGAACCGACCGGTAAATCGGTATGCAAATATTGTCCCAATCCGAAACGGGCTAAATAATTATGCCAAACGTCTAAACCTTCTGCCGGCGTCGGATAGTTGTTTAAAATATTCAAATAGGATTTTGAAAAATAAGTGTTGCAAGATTTTTCAATAGCCCATGGTAAATAGACTTTTCTGCCGTTGGCACCGCAGTGACAAAACATGTGATTGTGTCTTCCGTAATTGAAGCCATGATTGCAAACAAAAGCCGTTCCGGGTTGTATAACGCCTTCTTGTAAGCCAATCAATCCGTTCAGCATTTTGAATGGTGAACCGGGCGGGTACTCGCCTTGCAAACCCCTGTCAAGCAAAGGATTGTCAACTTTGTCCCGAAAAAGTTTATTGAAGTTTTTTGAGCTGTTTCGACCACTTAAAAATGCAGGCGGAAAACTCGGAGCGGTAACCAAAGCCAAGATTTCACCACTTTGCGGTTCAATGGCTATTATGGCGCCACGTTTGCCTTGCATCAGTGAGTCGCCAAAAGATTGCAAATCAATATCAATGCTGATGTCCAAATCTTTACCGACTTCTGCCAGCGTGTCATATTTGCCGTTTTGATAACTGCTGATTTTTCTGTTAAATTTGTCAGTCAGAAAATATTTGACCCCTTTTTTGCCCCGTAATACCTTTTCGTAAGATTTTTCGACCCCGGCTTTGCCAATTAAATCACCCGGCATATAAAAAGGGTCTTTTTTGAGTTCTTTTTCATTCACTTCTCTGATAAAACCCAACACATTGGCAGCCGATTGTGTATGGTATTGTCTGATAGCTCGTCTTTGAATGAAAAATCCCGGAAATTTGTATATTTTTTCTTGCAACAGGGCAACTTCGTTTTTGTAGAGTTTAGGAATTATTAGTGAGGCTTTGTTACGGGAGTATTTTTGGGCTTTCTTTAAAGCTTTGATTAAGGTTTCTTTATCAATTCCCGTGTATTTTAAAAATTCAATTGTATCAAAAGCTTTGATTTGCTTAGGAATAGCCATGACGTCGTAAACCGGTAGATTGCTAACCAGCAATTTATGATGGCGGTCGTAAATATAGCCGCGTTCGGGAATGATGTATTCTTTTTTAACCGCATTTTTTAAGGCTAAATCTTTATACTTTTTATCTAAAATTTGCAAATAAAAAAGGCGTCCGGTAATGATAAAGGACGTTATCAGAATCAATATAATTATACCTAAAGCTTTTTGATTCATTTTTTAACGGAATTGAAAAAAATCACATCGAACAATATAATGAAAAACAACGTAATTAAAGAATTTATGAGGATAAATGCCCATTTTGATAATACTAAGCCGATGTTAAATGCATCAAAACTGTAGATAAGTATTTGTGTCATTAAACTGAAAATACCAAAATATAAAATTTTTTGTTGAAGACTCAATTTATTTATCCGTATTTCGTCAATATTTTGAGCGGGATTTTTAGAAATGAAAAAATAAATTTTTCTAAAATAGGTAATAAAAACAGCCGTGGCAGCAAAAACACCACCGGTATTTGAAACCAAATCTAACAAAAGTCCGGAGGTAAATGCTAATAATAAATTGAGGGAATCATTTTTTTGTAAAGGTAAAATCAACAAAGGATACACAAAAACAATAGGCGAATAATGACCAAATATCCGTATATGATTAAACCAAATGATTTGTAAAATCAAAAAGATAATTAAGGTCAATATGTATTGAATTCTGTTTTTCATCAATGACTTTTATGAATGTTTTAAAGAATCTATTTCGCTTTTAAATTTGTTTTTTACAACAAAAACGGGGCCTAAGTTTGTCATGTCTGAAAAACTATTGATATAAATAACATAACTTTTTCTACCCGGTACCGGTTCAAATCCGGTAATTTGTCCAACAGGAATGCCTTTTGGGAAAATACCTGACATACCGCCTGTAATAATTGTGTCACCTTCTTTTATGGGTGCATTGACCGGCAAGTCAATGACTTCAAACCGGTTGGGGTCATTGCCGGGCCATTGCAAAAATCCTGTATAGTTGGTATTTTTTAAAGCAACATTTATTTTTAAACTTTTGTTTAAAATGGAGATTAATTTGGCATAATGTGATGAGGTCTTTTGAACCACACCGGCAATCCCATTGGGTGTAATGACGCCATAATCGGGTTTGACACTGTCTTTTTCACCTTTATTAATTAGGATTGTATTGTGTCTTAAATTATATTGATTACTGATAACATAAGCCGGAATATATTGAAATTGTTCCGGTAAAATATCGGGTAGGGTAATAGGGTTTTGCCTGTTTTCTTGTAGCAGTTGTAATAAACGGGCATTTTGTGTAAGCAAGCTGTCATTATAAGATTGTAAGTAAAAATGCCGGTTAACCATATTGATTTGCCGGTTGATTTTTCCGGCCATTGCCGTTTGAAAACTGTGGGTTTTAAGCCGGGCATAGTCATGGGTTTTAATGATTAAAATCAGAGATATTAACTCTAAAAATACAAACAATAATAAACTTTGTTTGCTTGATAGATATCGTAATAATTTAATCATTTATAATATGGTTAAAAGGTTGAAATTCAGATTTAATAAATATTGGTTGGATAAGATTATTTTTGTTGTTGACGGATTTCAATACTTGTTTCATTAAAAGCCGGATATGGTAATGTGAAAGTAACCGGTGGCTGAGTGTCAAGGTCATTTTGAACCTAAAAAAACCTCATTTGAATTTTATGTTTCTGATTTCATTTTTAAATTTGTCTAAATGATTTATGCTTAACTTTCAGAAAACTTAATTCAGACTCATTATTCACACCAGATACAATCTAAAATTTTTACCGCAACAAAATAGGCTTGTATTTTTTAAAATATTTTAAGGCAATTCCAGTACCTCTTACAACGGCGCGCAAAGGGTCTTCGGAAATATAGACCGGTAAATCGGTTTTAGCAGAGATGCGTTTGTCAAGACCTCTTAACAGCGCACCGCCGCCGGCTAGGAATATCCCCGAATTGTAAATGTCAGCTGACAGTTCCGGAGGTGTTTTGGATAAAGTTTCCATAATGGCATCTTCTACTCTTAACAATGATTTGTCAATGGCTTTGGCAACTTCTTTGTAAGAGACAATAATTTGTTTAGGTTTTCCGGTCAGCATATCACGTCCTTGGATAGGAATGTCTTCCGGCGGATTTTCAAGCTCATCAAGTGCCGACCCGACTTCAATTTTTATACGTTCGGCGGTTTTTTCTCCAATGTGCAAATTGTGTTGTGTTCGCATATAGTATATAATGTCTCCGGTAAAAACATCACCGGCAATTTTAACCGACTTTTCGACGGCAATTCCGCCTAGTGCAATTACAGCAATTTCAGTAGTCCCTCCGCCTATATCAATAATCATATTACCTTTGGGCTTAGTGATGTCCACACCCATTCCTATGGCTGCTGCCATAGGTTCGTGTATCAAATATACTTCGGTTGCATTGACTTTTTCAGCTGAGTCACGGACGGCACGCTTCTCAACTTCGGTGATGCCCGAAGGAATACAGATAATCATTTTAAGTTTGGGTTGAAATAAGCGCCCTTTTAAGGTGGGAATGCTTTTAATCAACTCTTTAATCATCATTTCAGAAGCTTCAAAGTCGGCAATGACTCCGTCTTTTAATGGGCGGATAATTTTGATATTTTCATGCGTTTTACCTTGCATCAGTGCCGCTTCAAGCCCTACGGCTTTTAGTTCGTTTTTTCTGATATCTTTGGCGACAATAGAAGGGCTGTCCACAACTACTTGGTCTTTGTGGATGATGAGTGTGTTAGCAGTGCCTAAATCTATAGCAATTTCTTCGGTCAGAAAATTAAAAAATCCCATATTCAATTGTTTGTTTGTATTGGTTATTGAATTCTTATTGGTTTGAAAAACACAAATTTAAAAAATAAATAGCGTTCTTTTGTAATATTTTTTATTTTTTTTCGTCATGAGTCAAGAAAGTTTTGTAAATTGAATTTCAGATTATTATAACCCGGTTTTTGCTTATGAAAAAACTATTTTTTGAATTGACAGAAAGTTTAAAATTTGCTTTTAAATCATTGAAAAGTAATCTTTTGAGAACTTTGCTGTCTTTATTGGGAGTAAGCATAGGTATTTTTTCGATTGTAGCTATTTATTCGGCAATTGATGCGCTTAACGAAACGGTTATGAGTTCAATGAATAAATTTGGACAAAATACGTTATATATTACCCGTTTCAGTTTTATGGGACAGTCCAATGTGCCGCGTTGGAAACGTAAAAATTTTCCTTTTCCCAACATAGATGAGTATAAATTTTTACAAAAAAATTTATCCCGTCAAGATGTCAAAGCAGTGACTTTTCGTATTTTTATGCCGGCTACCAAACTGACTGTTCCGGGTGGCGAGTCTGTTTCAGGGGCGGAATTGATAGCCGATGGTGCTGAGTTCCCCAATATTCAAGAATTGGATTTTGCATCCGGGCGTTTTTTTAATAAAGCCGAAGAGCAACGGGCGGCACCTGTTGTGGTTTTGGGGGCGGATATAAAACAGGCTTTGTTTGGTAATGCAAAAGCCGTTGGTAAAACCCTGCGTTTATATGGAAAAAAACTTAAAGTAATAGGGGTTCTTAAAAAAGAAGGTGAAGGCATAGGTCCGAGCAACGATGGTCGAGCTTTTATTTCCAGTAGTTTTGCACGAACAATTGTGGCACCGCACAAATCTTTTACAGCTATTATTGTAGCACCCAAACCTAGTGCCGATGTTAAAAAATTAACGGATAAAATCACCATTCTGTTACGACAAAAACGGAAGTTAAAACCGGGTGAAATCAATAATTTTTTCATCAATAATATCAATACGGTTAAAGAACAAGTGGAAAAATTAACTAAAGTTCTCCGGATGGGCGGTGGTTTTTTAGCTTTATTTTCTTTGTTAATAGGTGCTTTTGGGATAGCTAATATTATGTTTGTGTCAGTCAAAGAGCGCACTAATCAGATTGGTATTCAAAAAGCTTTAGGTGCAAAAAATTCGTTTATTTTATGGCAATTTTTGTTTGAATCCATGTTTTTGTCTTTGATTGGCGGGATGTTTGGTATCCTATTGGTTTGGGGCGGCACGACTTTGATTTCGCATATTTCGGATAGTATCCATATCAGGTTAAGTATGCAAAATATTGTTTTAGGTTTGTTTATTTCGTCTGTTATAGGCATCATTGCCGGCTTGTGGCCTGCCTGGAAAGCTGCACGACTCAATCCGGTAGAAGCAATAAGGACAGGCATGTAAGTTTTGGTAAGAATATTATTCAGTAAGATAGTTTTTAAATCATGTCGAAATATAACCGGAATTAACTAAGAAAACACTTTCAAAAAATATCTTTTGATAGAGTTTTTCAATGAATGATTAGTTTTTATAAAACTGAAAAGCAGCCCAATATGTGATTACTTGGGTATTAAGTTATCTCTCTAATAAAAAAAATCTAAAAAATCTTTATGTCTTTCTTGACAAGTATGTTTTTTTTGTTGTATCTTTGCATCACAATATCGCGGGATAGAGCAGTAGGTAGCTCGTCGGGCTCATAACCCGAAGGTCGCAGGTTCGAGTCCTGCTCCCGCTACTTTTCAAGGCTAAAATGTTCATTATCAACATTTTA